>DATMKC010000143.1:0-2753 GCA_035553555.1 Egibacteraceae bacterium
GGAACAGGATCCCCCACAGCGCGTACCACTGCCAGCGCTTCAGCGCGCCGCGCAGGTCGAAGTCGATGCCCGACCGGCCCGCCGCCTGCTCGCCCTCCTTCGGCGGCGTCCATCCCTCAGGGCTCCAGCCCTCGGGCGGGTTGCGCAGGAACATCGCCGCGCCGGCCACCATCACCAGGTAGACGACGCCGAGGATGGCGAAGGTCTCGAACAGCCCCACGTCGCGCACGAGGATGCGGGCGATCGGAGCCGTGACCAGCGCGCCGCCGCCGAAGCCGGCCACCGCCACGCCGGTGATGAACCCGCGGCGGTCCGGGAACCACTTGACCAGCGTCGCGATCGGGACGATGTAGCCGAGGCCGATGCCGATGCCGCCGAGCAGGCCGTAGGTCAGGTACAGCAGCGTGAGGCTGTCGCCGGCCAGGCTGGCGAGGATGATCCCGGCGCCGTAGAGGACGCCCGCCGTGAGAGCCACCGTCCGCGGCCCCACCTTCGCCATCCACAGGCCGCCTGCGAAGGCGGCGAAGCCGAGCGCCAGGATCGTGATGGAGAACGTCGTGTTGACCGCCGCGACGCTCGTGTCGTACTCCTCGGTCAGCGGCTTGCGGAACACGCTCCAGGCGTAGACGGCGCCGAGCGCCACCTGCATGACGACGCCGGCGACGGCGACCCTTCCGCGATTCAGGTTCCCACTCATGCCTCTCCCTCCCGGTCCGCCGCCCCACTACCCGGCCCACGGCCGTCGTCAATCCAGGTGTGCCGGGTCCGCGCGCGGGTACGTATGGCGGCGAGGAAGGAAGGCTGCGCTGAGCCCCGGAAACGGATCGTCGCGCGACCCCGCGTCGCGGCCGCGCTCATTCGAGCGACTCCGGCGGCTGCCCGGGATCGGGCGCGCGCTGGACTGGGGCATGGGCCCCGCCGCCGCCTCGCCCGGCACGCGCGCGGCCGGCACCCGCATCGCGGGGCTGAAGGTCTCGGAATCCGTCTGCCCGTACTGCGCCGTCGGCTGCGGCCAGCTCGTCTACACGCGCAACGGCGAGCTGGTGGACATCGAGGGCAACCCGCGCTCGCCGATCAACCAGGGCACGCTGTGCCCGAAGGGCGCGGCGTCGCGCCAGCTCATCCAGCAGCCCGGCCGGCTGAGCAAGGTCAAGTACCGGCGCGCCGGCGGGACGGAGTGGGAGGAGCTCGACCTCGACGAGGCGATGGACATGATCGCCGAGCGCCTGATCGCGGCGCGCGAGAACGGGTGGCAGGACGTCGACCGCAACGGCTGGAAGGTCGACCGCACGCTCGGCTTCGCGCACCTCGGCGGCGCCACGCTGGACAACGAGGAGAACTACCTCATCAAGAAGCTGTTCACGGCGATGGGCGCCATCCAGATCGAGAACCAGGCGCGCATATGACACTCCTCCACGGTCCCCGGTCTGGGGACCACGTTCGGGCGCGGCGGCGCCACCAACTTCCAGCAGGACCTCGCCAACGCTGACTGCATCCTGATCGAGGGCTCCTCGATGGCCGAGGCGCACCCCGTGGGCTTCCGCTGGGTGGTCAAGGCCAAGGAGCGCGGGGCGCGGATCATCCACGTCGACCCGCGCTACTCGCGCACGAGCCAGATCGCCGACCAGCACGTCCCGATCCGCGCGGGCAGCGACATCGTCTTCCTCGGCGCGCTGATCCGGCACGTCATCGAGGAGGAGGCGTACTTCCGCGAGTACGTCGTCAACTACACCAACGCGCCGACCATCCTGCGCGAGGACTTCCAGGACACCGAGGACCTCGGCGGCCTGTTCAGCGGCTGGGATCCCGAGACCGCCACCTACGACACGTCGACCTGGCAGTACGAGAACGGCGGGGGGCAGGCCGAGGCGGACGACCAGACGCACACGAGCTACGGCTTCGAAGAGCGGTCGGGCGCGGGCATGGACGTCGGCGGGGTGCCGCGCGACGAGACGCTGCAGCACCCGCGCTGCGTCTTCCAGGTGCTCAAGCGCCACTTCGCCCGCTACACGCCCGAGATGGTCGAGCGCGTGTGCGGCATCCCGCGGGAGGAGTTCCTCGAGGTCGCACGCGCGCTGGTGGAGAACTCGGGCCGCGAGCGCACCACGGCCTTCTGCTACGCGGTCGGCTGGACGCAGCACACGGCCGGCGTGCAGATGATCCGGACCGCCGCCATCCTGCAGCTGCTGCTGGGCAACATGGGCCGCCCGGGCGGCGGGATCATGGCGATGCGCGGGCACGCGTCGATCCAGGGCTCGACGGACATCCCGACGCTGTTCGACATCCTGCCGGGCTACCTGAAGATGCCGCGCGCGGCGGAGGAGGAGCCGTCGCTGGCCGACTACGTCAAGGCGGGCGGCAAGGAGCGCGGCTGGTGGGCGTTCTACGAGACCTACTTCGTCTCGCTGCTGAAGGCGTGGTTCGGCGACGCCGCCACCGAGGACAACGAGTGGGGCTTCCGCCACCTGCCGAAGCTCACCGGCAACCACTCGCACTTCTCGACGATGCTGCGGGCGCTCGACGGCGGGGTCGAGGGCCTGTTCCTGATGGGCCAGAACCCGGCGGTCGGCTCGCAGCACGCCGGGCTGCAGCGGCGCGCGCTCGCCAGCCTGAAGTGGCTCGTCGTGCGCGAGCTCGCGGAGATCGAGTCGGCCACGTTCTGGCGCGACAGCCCGGAGGTCAAGTCGGGCGAGCTGCGCACGGAGGACATCCAGACCGAGGTCTTCCTGATGCCGGCGGCTCGAGGGCCTTGT
>DATMKC010000144.1:0-9659 GCA_035553555.1 Egibacteraceae bacterium
GCGCCTGCAGCACCGCGCGGATCAGCTCCGGCGGCGTCATCGCCTCCGCGTCCACGCGCAGCAGCGCGCGCACCTGCGGCGACAGCGGGATGCGCTTGGCCGCGCGCGAGAACACCCCGCCGCCCGGGCTGATCGCGGAGCGGTCGTAGTCCTGCCAGCTGGAGCGGGGCAGCGCCTGCAGGCGCCGGTGGACCTGCTGTTCGCCGGGGGCATCGGCACGTACGTGCGGGCGCGCGGGGAGCGCGACGAGGACATCGGCGACCGCGCCAACGACGGCGTGCGCGTGCAGGCCGACGAGCTGCGCGCGCGCGTGATCTGCGAGGGCGCGAACCTGTCCGTCACGCAGGCCGCGCGCATCCAGTACGCGCGGCGGGGCGGGCGCGTCAACCAGGACGCCATCGACAACGCGGCCGGCGTGGCGATCTCCGACCGCGAGGTCAACGCCAAGATCCTGCTGCGCGGGGTGGCCGGCTGCGACAGCGCGGAGGTGGCGCGGCTGCTGGCCGCCTCGGAGGCCGACGTGGTGGCGGGCGTCCTGGCCGACGTCGGGCTGCAGTCGGCGTGCCTGACCGCCGAGCAGCGTGGCGGCGCGGCGCGCGCCGCCTCCTACGAACGGCTCATGGCGGAGCTGGAGGCGGCGGGGCGGCTGGACCGCGAGGAGGAGCTGCTGCCGTCCACCGCGGAGATGGCCTCGCGCGCCGAGCGCGGCGTCGCGCTGCTGCGCCCGGAGCTGGCGACGCTGCTGGCGTACGCCAAGCGGCGGCTGGTGGCCGCGATCGTGGACTCGCCGCTGCCGGACCAGCCGGTGCTGGCCGAGGAGCTGCGCCGCTACTTCCCGCCGGCGCTGGTGGAGCGCGCCGGTCCGGCGCTGGACGCGCACCCGCTGCGGCGCGACCTGATCGCCACGCGCCTGGCCAACGACCTGGTGAACCGCCTGGGGGTGACGTTCGCCTTCGACCTGGCCGCCGACATGGGGGTGTCGCCGTCGGTCGTCGCGGCGGCGTACTGGGTGGCGCGCGATGTGGCCGGTGCGACGCGGTGGTGGTCCATGCTGCTGGCGCGCGAGGACGACCTGGGGCTGGACCGCGTCCTGGAGCTGCAGGAGCGCCTGGACAGCCTGGTCGCGGCGCTGGTGCGCGGCCTGGTCGCAGACCCCGCCGGCACACGCCCGCTGCTGGAGGACACCGGCAGCGTGCTGGCGCGCGACGCCGGCGGCTTCGCGGCGCTGCTCGCCGCCGACGTCGGCACGTCGCGGCGGCGGCGCGAGCGGCGCGACACCGCCGGGCGGCTGACCACCGAGCTGGGCGACGCAGCCCTTGCGGCCGTGCTGGCCGGCGTGGAGGAGCTGGCGTACGCGCCGGAGATCCTGCGCGTGGCTCGCACGAGCCGGCGCGCCCCCGCCGAGGTGGCCGAGGCGTTCTTCCTGCTGGGCGACCACCTGGGCACGCCGCGTCTGGTCCGGCTGGCCCGGCGAGCCGAGGCGGCGCCCGGTGAGTGGGCCGACCGGCAGCGCCGGGGCTTGGAGGAGGACATCGCCGTGGCGTGGCTGGCGGCGGTGGCCGACGCGCTGGGCGGCGCGCCGGAGGAGGCGGTGCGCGACGCGCTGCGGCGCTTCGCCGACAGCCGGGAGGCGGCCGTGGAGTCCGCGCGCGACGTGCTGTCGCAGGTGGAGCACGAGCAGGAGCCGACCCTGGACATGGTGGCCGTGGCGGTGCGCGCGCTGACGCGCGCGGTGGCCTCGCCGGCGCCCGAGGACGGTTCCTGACGGCCGTGGCTTTGCACGGCTTGTGGGGCACTGCTACCGTTTCTGGCGCGAGGTGGAGCAGTTCGGTAGCTCGCCGGGCTCATAACCCGGAGGTCGCAGGTTCAAATCCTGCCCTCGCAACCAAGAGAACCCCTGCTACGGCAGGGGTTCTCGCCTATGGGGGCATCGACGGAGTTCGATGGGTCATCCACGGGTCACGCTTTCATCAGGCCTCTGACCTGCGGAAACATGGACACCGCGAGCGGGCTTTGTCTTGCGGAGCGTGTGTCGGTCTGTCCGGCCGGGTCACCTGGGGTCAGGGAAGGGCGCTGGGCGCCACCACTCGAGGAGGGTCCGGAATATCTGTTTTGTGGGCCTTGGTTCTGCGACGCCTTGTGACCAATTCTGAGTGATGTTGCGCGGCCAGCGGCACCAGCCAGCGCGCTGACCAGCGGTTTTGTCACCGGAATGCGGAATTCACCTCCGGGTTCCGGCATTTTCGAACCCGGAGGTCCCCGTCTGAGGTTTTGGGGGGACAAGCGGGCAGGAACGCCATAAACAGCATGTTCAACGCATCACGGATGTGATTCGTCGGTATGGGCGCCGAGGGTGCATCTGCGCCGCGGTGGTACGTGCGGGCGGCGCCTGAGCCCCGCTTCGGTGCCTGTGCTGTGATCAGGCGGTCGCCGCGCCGATCGCGACCTGGCGCAGGTGTTCGGCGACGTCGCGCAGTGACTCGAGCTGCACGAGCTTGACTCGAAACTTCTCGCCTGCGGCCTCCAGGACTTGGTTGGCCTGCTTGGCGACGTTGACTGCGGACTCGGCCTCTCGGACCAGCTGGGTGAGCCGCCAGGTCGAGCGCGGCTGCCCGTCGAGCAGCGCGCGCTGGCGTGCGCGAGCGCGCACGGCGTGCTCGCGGGGATGCTCCAGGGTCTCTGACCACGAGGCGCAGCAGCCCTCGTCGTCGGCGCACATCAACTGCGGGCGCAGCACCTCGTGGTGCAGAAGGCGTTCCCCGGCATGGAACGGGACGCTGTGGCCGAAGGCGTCTAGGTACAGCCCCTTGTAGGAGCCGCCGTCTCCGTCGTCGGACCTTCCGCGCAACCGGCCGCGCGCCTGGGTCGCCGCCTTGCTGGTCTCGAGCTTGCCGATGCCGGTGGAGTAGCCGTGCACGCCCGCGGCGATCAGGCCCGCGCCGAACACGCCCTGGTGCCAGGCGATCACGCGCACACCGCGCTGCTGCAGGTGCAGCAGGGTGCTGAAGTAGCGCAGGGTCTTGTCGTACTTGTCGGAGGCGACGCCACCCACCGGTGACATCGACACGGCGACCGTCCCCGCCCCGACGGAGGCGGCCATGTCGGCGAAGCGGTCGACGCCGTCGCGCCACGAGGCGACGCGTGTGAACCCGTCGGCCTGTCCGCACAGCACGGGCAGCAGGCTCATGCCCGCGTGATGCTCGGCGACGTACTGGGCCGTGTCGCGCAGCAGCGCCAGGTTGATCAGGTGCCACGGGTCGCCGGGGGACGTGGCGTAGACGTGCGCCGGCACGAGCATCGTGGCGCCCAGGTCGATCTGCAGCTCGACGGTCTGGCTGACCAGTTCCCAGCGGGCGGCGGGGTCGCGCAGTGACAGGGCGGTGCGGCCCTCGGCCCGAGCGTAGGGCAGCTGCATCCAGCTGTCGGCCGGATGCGCGCCGTGCGGCAGCGGCAGGGTCATCGGGTCCACCACCAGTGGCACTCCGTTGTCACCGGCCGCCTTGGCGAACTCCTCCTGTCCGAGTGCGGTCACCGCGTCCACGACCAACCGCGCCATGGGGGCCTCGGTGCGCCAGGAGCCCCTGGGGGCCAGGAGATCGGCCACGACGCGGTGTTCGTTGTGCGTGGCGTGGATGAGCAGCTCGGACACTGTGGGCCTCTTGACACGCTGGACGTGTGCCACCGTTCGCGCTATGGTACCTGCAACAACGTCTGCAATCTAGTCTGTAACAAAGACTGTCGAAAGAGGTGCGCGAATGTCGGCAATCGCGAGGGAGACGCCAGGGAGCTCCTACCAGCACCTCGTCAACGAGATCCGGCGGGTGAGCCGGATGAGCGCGGCGGAGCTCGCCGACCTCACCGGGGTGCGCGAACGCCAGGTGCACAACTGGGCGGCCGGCGTGTCGCGACCTCAGGACGACAGCCGCGACCGACTGGTGGACGTGCACTACATCGTCAAGACGTTGAGCGAGATCTACGTGCCCGAGGGCGTGGAGATCTGGCTGCACGGCCGCAATCGCGGGCTGGGCGGACGCCGCCCGATCGAGCTGCTCCTGCACGGGGACTTCGAGCCGGTGGTCCGCGAGGTCGAGAGCCTCAACAGCGGGGCGATGTGACGCGGCGCGACCTGGTCGCACGCGTGGCACGCGTGCCCAGGACCACCGTCGAAGGGACGTTCTACCGTCACGCCCACGTCGGCACCCGCGACCTTCGCGGGTCCAACGCCGGAGGGCGGTGGGGTCCGCCCGGCGGCTTCGAGGTGCTGTACTTGGGCCGCCCGGAGCCCTCCGTCGTGATCGAAGCCCACCGCCATCTGGTGGAGGCCGTTGAAGGCATGCGACCGGACCTCGTCGGGCCGCGGGCGCTCATCGCCGTGGCCGTCGCCGTCGGCAACGTCGCGGACCTGCGTGACGCCGCGGCACGCGTCCAGCTGGGCCTGCCTGACGAGGTGATCTTCAGCGCCGCACGCGATCCCGACGCCTACCAGGAGTGCCGCCTCGTCGCCCGAGCCGCCCACCAGCTCGAGCTGCACGGCATCATCGCCCCGGCAGCGGGCCGCTTCGGTGGCGAGACCCTCGCTCTGTTTCCGGCGCACTTGCCCGTCGCCGAGCAGCCACGCATCATCGACGTCGCGATCTGGAGCACCCTGCCCGCCGATCCCCGGCAGTTGCGTGCGCTTCAGCGGACCGAGGCCGATGAGGGGTAGCCCTGGACGGCGACGACCCGAGCGGATCCACGCGGTTCCGCGCCAGGTCTCATTGCCCGGCGTGAGGGGCCTGCACAGGGCGGCGTCCCAGTCGTGTGCGACGTGGTCGCTGAGCGGGATGGACAGGCGATCGGCCATAGCAGGCATCCAGGTCGATGGTGCTGGCCAGACGCTGCACGACGGCGATGCGACGAGCACCTCGCTGCGGCGCATGCCAGTCATGGTTGCGAGCAGCCACAGTTGGTACGGGCACTGGTGCAGTTGCTGGCGGTCCACACGAGGCGGTCGCGTCGGCTGCCGGCGGTGGCCTGCTGCAGGATGGACGGTGTGGCGCCGTCGACGGGGTTCTTGGCCTGCAGCCCCGAGCGCACGGCGTCGCTGAACGGCTTGTACAGCTTGGCGTGGACCTCACGGACGCTTTTGGGGTGACAGGGGCCGCTTCGACCGTCCGCGCAACCGTGATCGGACAGGTCCGTGTACGGCGATGGGCACTAGTGGCAGCACACATTCACTACCAGACGGTTCCGTCGGCTACTATGTTGGCCTGCACGTGGGCGCGGGGCGTGCCGGATCGATTGGAGGGGCCATTGGAGGGGGGCTTCGATTTTGTGTTGCGCGAGAGGGTAAGCGCCAGCAATTTACCGTTTGCCGGAGCGCCGCCCATTCGTGAACACGATCTGGCTGTGGGCCTGCTACCCATTCGGTACTTGGCGCTGGCGCATGTAATCCAAGCCCTGCACACCACCGGTCTGGCGGACCTCCTGGCAGGCAAGGCGTTGACTGTCGAAGACCTCGCAGTGCAACTGGAGCTGGATCCGGACCGACTCCAGCACCTCCTGTACTACCTCATCAATGAGGGGTTGGTCGAGGTCGACGCGGGCGGGCGCTATGAGATGAGCAGTAGAGGGCAAGCGTACGTGACGTGTCGGCCCTGGTATGAACTGCTCGTTGGCGGCTATGCGCAGACATTTAGCGAGTTGGAGCAATCTCTTCGCACGTCTCAACATTACGCCCAGCGCAACGACAGTCGCGTCGGCAAGGGGAGCTGTCTCATAAGCTTTCACGACGCCCTCCCTATGGCCGCGCGCTTGCTTGCAACCTGCGAGCCGGAGCCATCGCTTATCGTCGATCTGGGGTGCGGCGACGGGCAGTTCCTGCTCGAACTCTGCCAAGCCATGGGTCTCCGCGGTGTGGGGATCGAGCAGGCAGCGGCGAGCGTCGCGCGGGCCCAGGACATGATCACGGGTCTGGGTTTGGATCAACAGGTGACCGTCGTGCAAGGGGACGCATTGCGGTCCCTATCCGAATATCCTGAGGAACGCCCGTGCTATTTGGCGGCCTTCGTCCTCCAAGAGCTCTTGGAGCAGCGGAGTCGAGAGGAGGTGGTCGATCTCCTACGGCGGTCCGCAAAATTAAATCCCGAAGCGGCCTGGATCGTTGTGGAGGTCGATCACCGTCCGGACGACGAACGGCTTCAGAGCAACCTAGGGCTGGCTTACTACAATCCGTATTATTTGTTGCACGCTATAACGTGCCAACGGCTCGAAACCCGGGAGTTTTGGGTTGATGTCGCGGCCGAGGCCGGATTTGATATTGCCGCCAGCGCCGTGCCAGAACCCTCGTACGACTCCCTGGGGCTGAAGTTCGCGCTCCTCTTAAGGCCTGCCGGACGTCCTGAGGAAAATACGTGATTCGCCCCACCGTTGCGGACATGCCGACGTCCCCGATCCTGTCTCTGGGACGGACAGCGGAAGGGGTTCTAGCGTCCCAGGACGTGATCGATCTGACGCAGGGGGTAGCGGACTGGTCACCGCCGCCGGCAGTCCAGGAGCGCCTGCGCGTAATAGTGCATGAACCGGACGCCTGGGGATACACCGCGCGGGCGGGGGCACCTGATGTTCGCCTGGCAATAGCTGAGGACAGTGCCGACCTCTACGGTGCCCCGCTCACCCCAGACCACGTGCTGGTGACCGGCGGATGCAATCAGGCATTCTGCGTGGCGGTTGCGACGGTCGCAGGTCCCGGTGACGAAGTCGTCCTTTTCTCGCCGTTCTATTTCAACCATCCGTCGTGCCTCCGCCTGTTGGGGATACGACCCGTGGTCCAACCCTTGTTGCCTGGTGGGCAGCCGTGCGTCGAATCGCTGCAGCAGGCGATTGGTTCGCGCACGCGTGCCGTCGTCGTTGTGACGCCCGGCAACCCCACTGGGAGCACGATCAGCGGCCAGGCGCTGCGTGACCTCTCGGCTATGGCGCGGCATCACGGCCTCCTGCTCATCCTGGACGAGACCTATCGACGGTTCGCATTCGATGACGGTTCGCGACCGCACGATCTTCATAGCGATCCAGACTGGGAGGGTTCTTTGGTGAGCCTGCTCTCCTTCTCGAAAGAGTTGGCCATGCCAGGCCAGCGGGTCGGAGCGCTCCTCGCCGCCCCCGCCTTCGTTGAGCAGGCCGTCAAGGTGCTGGACGCTATTTCCGTCTGCGCTCCTCGCTATGGGCAGGAGGCTGTCGCGGCGGGTCTGAAGGCCTCCGGGGCCTGGATGGAGGAACGCCGTCGGCTCGTGTCGAACCGGCGGGAGAGCCTCGTCGATGCATTGTCTTCGCACCCCGGTGGCTTCTCCGTCGAATCCGCTGGCGGCTTCTTTGCCTGGGTCAGCCATCCGTTTCAGGACAGGTCGGATGTAGAAATTTGCGGACGCCTTGCGGAAGTCGTGGGGCTTTCCGTTTTGCCAGGTAGTGCCTTCGCTCTGGGTGAGACCGGGTGTATCCGTCTGAGCTACGCATCCCTGCCAGCGGAGCGAGCGATGCTCGTCGCCGAACGCCTCGCGCGATTCGCGCAGCGAAACCGACGCTCGGAGGCAGGCCGATGAGCCCGTCGGTGTCGGGTACATACGACGTAGTCATCATCGGAGCGGGAGTCCAGGGACTCGCGGCGGCGTACAACCTTGCACGGGGAGGCTGCCGCCGCGTCTTGGTGTTGGAGAGGGAAGCCCGCCCGGGCATGGGATCGTCCGCAAGGTCCGGCTCGATGCTCATGAAGTCACGGGAGAACGCTCCCAAGGTGGCGTTGTCGCTCTACTCATATGAGCGGTACATGACTTTCTCCGACGAATTCGGAGAACCATTGCAGTTTCGTCGCACCGGTTTTGTGAGCGCGGTGCCGCCCGACCTGGCCGATCGTTACCTTGCCATGCACCGGACGCGTACGGACATGGGTGTTCCCTCCGAGGTCGTGGATCCGTCCGCCCTCAGCAAGATGTCGCCAGCTCTCCGCGTGGAGGATCTTGCATTCGGTCTGTACTGCCCGGATGACGGAGAGATCGATGTGGCACAAATCGTCGGAGCGTTCGCCCGACACGCGACTGCACTTGGCGTTGAACTGGCGACGGGGGAGACGGCGGTCGGCCTTGAGGTTCGCGGCGGCCGCGTGACCGCGGTGCGCACGACGCGTGGCGTCTATCCGTGCGCGGTTGTTGTTAATGCCGCCGGCGCCGATGCCGCAGAGGTCGCGGCATGGGCGGGACTGTCGCTCCCGATCGACAATCGACGTCGTTCGATTTTTCTGGGGACGTGTGAGGATCCGCGGCTGCAGGTTGGCCCGATGGTCGAGGACGCCGCAGTGGAGTGGTATTTCCGTGGACTTGGTGGACGTCGTGTGCTGGTTGGAATGGGCAAGGAGCCTACAGGAGCCCCGGGGGACGAACCCGATTGGGCCATGCTGCCCGACGTCCGTCGCGTTGCCGCTCACCGCGCACCGACATTGGAGCGGATTGAAGTGGTTGCGGGCTCCAGCGGTATCCGCTCGCTGACCCCGGATCTGCTGCCAATCCTGGGCCCTGCGGAGGGCGTTGATGGGATGATCCTCAGCTGCGGCTGGGGCGGTGAAGGAATCATGCACGCACCAGCCGGGGGAGCCGTGGTAGCCGACACCGTTCTTGGTTCCCGCAGCTACCCCTACGACCGCGATGAGTTCATGTTGTCCAGATTCGCAACGCAATCAACCTCAGGAGGCTACGAATGAACGTGAAGGACCGTCTGAACGAGCTGGGATACGAGTACTCCCCTGCGCCTGTGGAGGTGCTTACTTTCCATTCAGCAGTGCGCCACGGCTCCTTGGTGTACACGTCAGGCCAGATCCCGCTCCTCGGCGATATGGCGATCAAGGGGAAGGTGGGAGCCGAGGTCGACTTGGGAATGGCGCAGAAGGCGGCGGAGATTTGCGCGTTCAACTGTTTGCGCGCCGTCGGGGCCGTGTGCGACATCGAATCCGTGGAGCGTGTGGTCAAGGTCCTGGGCATGGTGAACACGGCACCCGGTTTCAACGATACGTCAAGCGTCATCAACGGGTGCAGCGAGTTCCTGACGAGGGTGTTCGGCGATCGTGGATTCCATGCGCGCTCAGCTGTCGGCATGGTCCTGCCCGGCGATTGGGCGGTGGAGGTGGAGATGGTAGTCGCCGTCTCATGACCGACATCGTCTCGCCTATGCCGGCTACACCGGGCGAGGTGCTCGACGTTCGGCCCGTCTGCCAAGTGGTGATCGGGGACTTTGGACGAGACGCCGCCGTGCGCTACCTATCCGCACTCAGCCGGTCGGAACGTCGCTTCCTTCAAGGCGTGCTCGCACCTTGCGGGCTGCCCTTCTTCGATGAGTACCGCCGGATCACCTGGGTGGCGCTCGCGGAGGTCGCCTTCATTAAGGCCGAGCTTATCGAGAGCGTGCGACGCCGCGACGGTCATCTGACCGATCAGGTGCTGCTCGGTGAGGCGTGGTCGGCTGTGCCGGAGTCGGTAATGGAAGCGCTCGTGGAACTGGTCATGACCGCAGTGGCCGCCGTCGTTTCACGTGGTTACGAGCGTGTGCGGGTCGTTCTGCCATGCAACAGCCTCGGGGGAATGTTGACCGAGGTCGGTCGGCGTGTCGTCGGACGGTTGTCTGCGGACGGCCTGGAC
>DATMKC010000145.1:0-2962 GCA_035553555.1 Egibacteraceae bacterium
CCCGCAGCAGTCCCTCCACCGGGCCCAGCCCGGCCAGGGTGTCGGCCAGCTCGCGCACCAGCGCGGTCAGCTCCACGGCCGGCAGCAGCACGCCTTCCTCGCGCACCGCGCGGGCCACCGCGCCGCGCACGACCTCGAGCCGCCGCACGCTGCCCTGCGCCGCCCCTGCCGCCGCCACCGACGGGTCCTCCGCCACGCGCCGCCGCAAGCGCTCCAGGACCGGTTGGGGCGCGCTCACGACAGCCGCCCCACGGCGCGGCGCAGCGGCGACAGCCACGAGGCGGGCAGCCCCGCCGGCACCCGGCCCGCGCACGCCGCCCGAGCCACGCGCGCCGAGTGCGGGAGCCAGGCCAGCGGCTCCCGGCCCAGGATGCGGCGCACCTGCGCCGCGGAGCGCGGCCCCGCGCCGTTGACCACCACCGGCACGGCCGCGCCGGCGAGGCGCTCCAGGCCGGCGTCCGCGCGCGCGACGGCCAGCACGGCGCCGTGCGCGGGGGCCGGCCCGGTCACCGCGCCGTCCACCACCAGGACCTCGACCGGCCAGCCGTGCGCGGCGGGCGACCCGGACGCGTGCAGCGCCCACAGGCCCCGCACGCCCGGCACCGCGTGCGCCACGCGGGGAAACTCCCGCAGTGCCTCGCCGGGAGCCAGGCGCGCGAGCTCGTCCGCGCCCGGACCGCGCCACGGGGACAGGCCCGCCAGCCGCAGCATCCCCTCGCCGCCGGTGATGGCCACGCGCCGGCCGCCCCACGCCACCAGGCCCGCGAGCGCGAGCGCCACCGTCGACGCGCCCACGCCACCCGACGCGGCGACGACGGACAGCACCAGGGGCGCCGGCGCCGACGGCCCTGCCGGCAGACGGCCGGCGCACGCGGCCAGGCGCTCGCGGTCCTCCGGCCACGCGATGACGTCCAGCGCGCCCTCCAGCAGCGCGCGCCGCACGGTCGCCGCGTCGACCGGGCCGGGCAGCACCACCACGCTGGGCGGCCAGGTCCTCGCGCGCTGGGTCAGCAGCAGCGCCGGCGACGGCGGGCCCTCCAGCGGCACGCGGCGCCAGCCGGCCTCGCGCTCCACGAACAGCGTGACGTCCAGCTCCAGGCCCGCGGGCAGCTCGACCGCCACGGGCAGTTCCCCGTCCCCCGTGTCCACCGCGCCTCCGTCATCGTCGGGACCGCGCACCGGTCCGGCGGGGCAGCAACCTAAGCCGTGACAGGGGGGTGCCGGCGAAGAACGTGCCCTCCGGCTGTGGATGAACCGCCGGGACGGTTACGCTCCTGCCATGAGGCCTCGCCAGCACCGTGTCGCCGCGTTCTTCGACCTGGACAAGACCGTGGTGGCCAAGTCGTCCACGCTCGCCTTCGGCAAACCGCTGTACAAGGAGGGCCTGATCACGCCGGCGGTGGTCCTCAAGGGCGCCTACGCGCAAATGGCCTACCAGCTGCTCGGCGCCGACGAGAAGCGCATGGAGAAGTCCCGCGTGGCTCTGCTGGAGCTCACCAAGGGCTGGGAGGCCGAGCGCGTCCGGCGCCTGGTGCGCGAGACGCTGCAGGAGATCATCGACCCGCTGGTCTACGCCGAGGCGCTGGAGCTGTTCGAGGAGCACAAGGCGGCGGGCCGCGACCTGTACCTGGTCAGCTCCTCCGGCGAGGAGGTGGTGGTGCCGCTGGCGGAGTACCTCGGCGTGCCGCACGTCATCGCCACGCGCGCCGGCATGGACGACGCCGGGTGCTACGACGGCACGCTGGACTTCTACTGCTACGCCGAGAACAAGGCCATCGCGATCCGGGCGGAGGCGGAGGCCAAGGGCATCGACCTGGACGCGAGTTTCGCCTACTCCGACTCGGTGACGGACCTGCCCATGCTGGAGGCGGTGGGCAACCCCGTGGCGGTCAACCCGGACAAGGAGCTGCGCAAGATCGCCGAGGAGCGCGGCTGGCGGATCATGGACTTCAAGCGCCCCGTGCGGCTGCGCGACCGCTTCGGCAACCTGCCCAAGCCCAAGACGGAGGTCATCGCGGGCGCCGCCGGTCTGGGCGCGCTCGCGCTCGCCGGCTGGGCGCTGTACCAGCGCCGCCCCGGGCGGCCGGGAGCCGACAAGGCGTGACGGTGGACGCCCGTGAGGCCGCTGCGGCCGCGCTGCGCCGGCTCGGCCACGCCGTGGTGGGCCACGACTGCGACCCGGCGCTGCTGGAGCGCATCGCCGCCGCCGCCGAGCGCATCGCCGCGGACGTGGAGGGCGGCACGCCGCGGTCGCGGCCCATCGAGAGCATGAAGCGCCGCCTGTGGGAGTCGCCGCCGCCCGACGGCGGGCCCATGAGCCACTTCGCCGAGTGCGTGGTGTCCGGCGAGGCGAACCCGATGGGCATCGCGATCCAGCCGCGCCGCGTCGGCGACGAGGTGGTGGCGGACTTCAACCTCGGCGCGGCCTTCGAGGGCGCCCCGCGCCGGGCGCACGGCGGTGTCGTCGCGGCGATCTTCGACGACATCATGGGCTACGTGCTGGTGCTGGAGCGCACCCCCGCCTACACCGGCCAGATGACGGTCGACTACCTCGCGCCGGTGCCGATCGGGGTGGACCTGCAGGCGCGCGCCTGGATGGAGGCGCGCGACGGTCGCAAGCTGCGCATGCGTGCCGAGATGACGCAGGACGGCGCGGTGATCGGCCGGTCGACCGGCCTGTTCATCGCGATCCCGCCGGAGCGCCTCGGCATCACGGCGTCATCCACAGCCTGACCCCTTGTGCGGGTGCGCTTTCAGAGCGATGGCTCTGGAAGTGCACCCAACGGGGCGCCGGCTACTGGTAGTCGCGGTGGTAGCGGATGCGGCCGCCGTCCACCTCGAACCAGCTCGCGCGCGGCAGATCGTTCCAGCGGCGGCCGCCGGCCGTGTAGCTGATCGTCCACTCGACCGCGATCATGGAGCCGTCCTCGGACTCCAGCATGCGCTTGGTGGTGACGCTGTC
>DATMKC010000146.1:0-6600 GCA_035553555.1 Egibacteraceae bacterium
GGAGGGCATCCCGTACAGCCGCTCGCCGGAGCCGCGCAACCCGCGGCTCATCGCCGAGCTCTACGTCGGCGAGCTGGGGCTCGACCGGCCCATCCCCGCCTCGCAGTTCGACCGCGACGGCGGCGAGGTGATCGGCGGGCCGGCGGTGCTCGCGCCCGGCGGCAGCGCCGAGATGGCCGGCGGCAACCTGACCCTGGAGTTCGGTGAGCTGCGCATGTGGAGCGGGTTCCAGGTCAGCCACGCGCCCGGCCGCGGACTGCTCCTGGCCGCGGCGGTCCTGCTGCTGGGGGGGCTGGTACCCTCGCTGTACAGCTACCGGCGTCGCGTGTGGGTGGAGGCGCACCCCGACGGTGAGGGCACTCGCGTGGTGCTCGCCGGCGTCGCCCTCCAGCGCAAGGCCACCTTCGCCGACGAATTCCCGCGGCTCGCCGCGCGCGTGCGCGCGGCGGTGCCCCCGACCGACGAGGCATGACGACGATGGTCGACGAGCAACTGGCGGCGGCGTCCAACACCCTGTGGAACGTGGCCTTCGTGGGCTACGTGGTGGCGATGGTCTGCTACTTCTTCCGCCTCGCGTTCACCAAGGTCAGCACCGAGGGCGTCACGGTCAGCACCGCGGCCGGCCGCCGCGTCGGCATGGCCGGGACCGCGATCGCCGTCGCGGCCGCCGGCGTGCACACGGTCAGCGTGGTGCAGCGCGGCCTGGCCACTGGCCGCGTGCCGTGGGCGAACATGTACGAGTACAGCTCGCTCATGGCGCTGCTGGCGGTGGTGGCGGGGCTGGTGGTGGTGCAGCGGCGCTTCGGCTACGGCCACCTCATGGGCTTCGTGCTGGCGCTGGCGGTGCTGTCCATGACCTCGGCGCTGCTGCTGTACGCCGAGCCGGGGCCGGTCGTGCCGGCACTGCAGAGCTACTGGATCAAGATCCACACCTCCGCGGCCATGGCGTCGTCGTCGATCTTCATGGTGGGCTTCGCGGCCACCGCGCTGTACCTGGTCAAGGACACCGCGGAGCGGCGCGTCGCCGCGCGCAGCGGCGCCTCGTTCGGGCCGGGCAGCGTCGGGGCGGCGGAGGCCGGCGCGCAGCTCGCCGAGGGCTACGAGGCCGACACCGGCGTGCCGGACGCGGACCGCGTCGCGGACGCCACCGCGCAGCGCGACGTGCTGTCGCCCGTGCTGTTCCCGGTGCTGCCGTTCCTGGTGATCGGCGTGTTCACCCTGGCGGTGTGGCAGGCGCCCGTGGCGGCGCTGCTGGCCGGCTCCGTGGGCGCGCTGCTGGGCGCGTCGTCGTGGTACGCGGTGCCATATCTGCCGGCCGCCGCGCGCCTGGACAACCTGGCCTACCGGGTGATCGCGTTCGCGTTCCCCATCTGGACGTTCGCGGTCATCGCCGGGGCGATCTGGGCCGAGGAGGCGTGGGGCCGGTACTGGGGCTGGGACCCCAAGGAGACCGGCAGCTTCTTCACGTGGGTGCTGTACGCCAGCTACCTGCACGCCCGCTCGACGCACGGCTGGCGGGGCCGCCGCGCCGCGTGGATCGCCGTCGTGGCGTTCGTGGCGCTGATGATCACCTACTACGCCGTGAACCTCTGGGTGGTCGGCCTGCACAGCTACGCGGGGGTCTGAAGACCCCCGGGGTACGCCGGCGTCTGACACCGCCCGGAGAAAGTGCTCACTGTGAGCGGTTACTCAGGTGGGCGTCGGGGTCGGCGTCGAGGTCGACATCTGGGTCGGGCTGGTCGTCGAGCAGGTGCGCGGGGATCGGCGGGGTGCCGTCGGCCTGCACCGAGCCCTTGCGCACGCCCTCGGCGCCGTCGGTCGGGCAGCGCTCCTCCCAGCCCATGAGCTCGCGGCGGCACGCCGGGCACACGCGCAGGCCCAGGTCCACCCACGGCGAGGAGCCGCCCGGCTCCTCCTCGTCACCCTGGTCGCGCTCGCGGACGATCCCCATCGTTCACTCCCAACGTCTCATCCCTCGTACAGCTCGGCGGGCCTGGTCACACCTTCGCCGCCGCGCGCCAGCACGACAAGGGACTCCGCCTCGCCGTACGGGGACGCGGCCAGGGCGGCGCGCAGGCGCGCGACCTCCGCGGCACCGTCCACGCCCGTCGCCCAGCGCGCCGTCGCGGCGCCGGCGGCGGTCGTGCCGCGCAGCGCCAAGGCGTCCACCGCCTCGCCGTCGCCGGTGGGCCACCACGGCCCGCACGACGCCGCCTCCACCCCGCCGAGCCAGTCGCGCGCGACGGCTGCGAACGCCGCCTGCTGCCCGGCCGCCAGTGCCGCACGGTTGGCCTGCAGGACCGCACCGCCGCGGCCCAGCTCGAACGCCTCCCGGTGGGGCAGCACCAGGCCCAGCCACAGCCGCAGCAGCGGGTCGCGGACCTGGTAGCGGACGCGCTTGGTGCGGCGCGGGTCCTCGCCCACGGGCGTCAGCCGGTCCAGCAGGCCCAGTCCCTCCAGCGCCGCCAGTGCCTCGCTTGTGGTGGCCGGCGCGAAGCCGGTGCGCTCGCGGATCGCGCCGAACGTGTCGGCGCCCAGCGCGACCAGCTCCAGGATTCGGGCGGGCGCCGAGCCCGCGGCCAGCTCCTGCAGCACCACTGTGCCCTCGTCGCCCAGCGGCGCGCCGGGGCCGTCGAGCAGCTCGGTGAGGTTGGCGACCGCGTCGTGGCGCGGATCCCACAGCGCCAGGTAGCGCGGCATGCCGCCGACGGTGACGTAGGCCTCCAGCCAGGCCGCCGGGTCCCCGCCGCCCACGAGCAGGCCCGCCTCGCGCCAGGAGAACGGCGCCAGCCGCAGGTGCGCGTCGGCGCGGCCGAACAGCGGCGCGTCCGCCGCGACCAGCTCCTCCATCAGCCCGACGTGGCTGCCCGCGAGGATCACCGACAGGCGCGAGTCGCCACGGTGGTCCCAGCGCGCCTGGAGCGTCGAGGGCAGTGAAGGGTCCGCCTCGCACAGGTACGGGAACTCGTCCAGCACCACCAGCAGCGGCTCCTCGGCCCCGCGCGCGATCAGGTATCCCAGTGCGGCGTCCCAGGAGTCGAAGTGCCCCAGGTCCAGCAGGTCGCCGGCGGCGGGGCGCACCGCCGCGCGCACGCGCTCCTCCAAGCGGCGCAGCGCCTCGGCGACCGGCGCGCGCGTGCCCGGCAGGAAGATGGCCGGGGCGTCGCGGCCAGAGGCGAAGCGGTCCAGCAGCGCCGTCTTGCCGACGCGCCGGCGCCCCGAGACCACGGCCATGCCGCCCCCAGGGCCGCGTTCCGGCCCACAGGCCCGCGACAGGGCGGTCAGTTCACGTTCGCGATTGACGAAGTTCGCCACGACCGAAGTTTACCCCGGTGCGGCGTCGTCGCGCCGCAGGCCGGGCACGCGCGAGGGGAGGGGCCGCGGCCGCCTCGGCGCGGGAGCGCAGGGCCTCCCACAACCCGCCGGCGGTCATCAGCAGCAGTCCGGGCAGCATGGTGAGCGTGCCCTCGGTCGAGGTCATGGCCAGCAGCAGCGCGGCGACGCCCGCCAGGACCAGCGACTGCGGTGAGCGGGCGGGCACGGCGGCACCTTTCGAGACGGGTAGTCCGTTGTGCCCGTTCCCGCCTCGGCGTACGCGCCCGGCCGCGGCGTCACCGGGCCGCGTCGTCCGATGCCGCCAGTGCGCGCAAGGCCTCGCGATCGACCTTGCCCAGGGCGCCGCGCGGCAGCGCCGTGACGATCAGCAGGCGCTTGGGGGCTGCGTGCGCGGCGGCGCGGGCGCGCACGTGCGCCCGCACCTGCGCCAACGTCGGGGGCGCGGCGGGCTCGCGCGGGACCACCGCGACCGCGACGAGGGCGCCCCACTCCGAGTCCGGCAGCGCGAACGCGGCGGCCTCGGCCACCGCCGGGTGGGTGGCCACCAGGTCGGCCACCTCGTCCAGCGACACGTTGTGGCCGCCGGTGACCACCACGTCGTCGGCGCGGCCGAGCACCACCAGGCGCCCGTCGCGCCACGCGCCCCGGTCGGCCGTGGTGAACCATCCGCCGGCCAGCGCCGCGGCGCTCAGGCCGGGAGCCAGCCGGTAGACGTGGAACAGCATCGGCCCGCGCAGGCCGATGCGACCGTCCTGGCCCACGCGGGCGTCCACGCCGTCCAGCGGGACGCCGTCGTAGACGCAGCCGCCCGCGGTCTCGGTCATGCCGTAGGTGGTCACCACGCGCGCGCCGGCCTCGCGCGCGCGCCGCAGCAGCGCCGGGTCGGCGGCCGCGCCGCCCAGCAGGATCCCGCGGAAGGCCGCGACGTCCGCCCCTGCGTCCAGCAGCCGCGTCAGCATCGTCGGCACCAGGGAGACGAACGCCCCGGGCCCCTCCGCGGCGACGCGGCCGACGTCGAAGCGCTCGTGCAGCAGCAGTGGCGCCCCGGACAGCCGTGCGCGCACCACCACCTGGAGCCCGGCCAGGTGGTCCAGCGGCAGGCAGCACAGCCACGGCTCCCCGGCGGCGTCCAGCCGCGCCAGCGACGCCGCCGCTGACCACTCGACCGCCGCGCGAGACAGCTCGGCGCCCTTGCGCGCCCCCGTGGAGCCCGAGGTGGCGACCACCAGGTCCGTGCGCGGGTCCAGCGGAGCGCCGCCGCCCAGCACGCGCGTGCCGGAGGCGTCGGTCAGCTCGTGCGGTCGCAGCCGGTCGAGCAGCCGTCGGAGCTGCGCCGCCGGCAGCCGCGGGTCCACGGGCAGCACGGCGTGGCCCTCGTCCCACGCGCGCCGCCACGCCTCCACGAAGGCCTGCCCGGGGGGCAGCGCCAGCGCCAGGAGTTTCTTGCCGCGGCTCATGAGTCGCTACGGTAGGCGACGTGAGCCGCGCATCGGTCTACTGGGAGGCGGCGCGCCCCCGCACGCTGCCGGCCGCCGTGGCCCCGGTCCTGGTCGGCACTGCCGCCGCCGAGCGCTTCCTGCCGGGGCGCCTCCTGCTCGCGCTGGTGGTCGGCCTGGCGCTGCAGGTCGGCGTCAACTACGCCAACGACTACTTCGACGGCGTCCGCGGCGTGGACACGCCGGAGCGGGTGGGCCCGCGGCGCGCCGTCGCCAGCGGCCTGGTGGCGCCCGCCGCGATGCGGGCGGCCATGCTCGTGGCGTTCGGGCTCGCCGGCGCCGCCGGGCTGGCCCTCGCGCTGCTGGTCGAGCCGTGGCTCCTGGCGGTCGGCGCGGTGTGCCTGGCGGCCGCCGCCGGCTACAGCGGCGGCCCCCGGCCGTACGCCTCGGCCGGCATGGGCGAGCTGTTCGTGTTCGTCTTCTTCGGGCTGGTGGCCACGGTCGGCTCCGCCTACGCCCAGGACGAGCGCGTCGTCGGCGCGGCCGTGGCCGGCGCGGTGCCCATGGGCCTGCTGGCCAGCGCGATCCTGGTGGTGAACAACCTGCGCGACATCACGACGGACGCCCGGGCGGGCAAGCGCACGCTGGCCGTGCGCCTGGGCCGGGGCCGCACGCGGCTGCTGTTCGCCGCGCTGGTGGCCGGTGCGTTCGCCGCCGTGCCCGCCATCGCGGCGCTCGACGGCGCCGTGGCGCCGCTGCTGGCGCTGGCCGCGGCACCGCTGGCCGTCCCGCCGCTGCGGATCGTGTGGACCCGGGAGGAGCCGCGGCCGCTCATCGCCGCGCTGGGCGGCACGGCCCGGCTGGAACTGGCCGTCGGCGTGCTGCTGGCCGCGGGGCTGTGGTTGTCATGACTGGGGTGGCCATGACGCCGGTGCCGTTTCGCATCCCCATGCGCACGCGCTTCCGCGGCGTGACGGAGCGCGCCGGCGTGCTGCTGCGCGGACCGGCCGGGTGGGGCGAGTTCTCGCCGTTCCCCGAGTACGGGGCCGAGGTGGCGGCGCGCTGGCTCGGTGCCGCGCTGGAGGCGGCCGAACGGGGCTGGCCGCCGCCGCTGCGCGACGCCGTGCCGGTCAACGCGACAGTGCCCGCCGTGGGTCCCGAGCAGGCCGCGGCCATCGTCCGCGCCGGTGGCTGCGCCACGGCGAAGGTGAAGGTGGCCGAGCCGGGCCAGTCGGCGAACGACGACCTGGAGCGCGTCGAGGCGGTGCGCGACGCGCTGGGCCCGCATGGCCGCATCCGCGTCGACGCCAACGGCGCGTGGGACGTCGACACCGCCGTGCGCGGCCTGCGCGCGCTGGCGCGCTTCGACCTGGAGTACGCCGAGCAGCCGGTCGCGACCCTGGAGGAGATGGCCGTGCTGCGCCGGCGCGTCGACGTCCCGCTGGCGGCCGACGAGTCCGTGCGCACGGCGGAGGATCCGCTGCGCGTCGCCGGGCTGGAGGCCGCCGACATCGTGGTGCTGAAGGTGCAGCCGCTGGGCGGGGTGCGCCGGGCGCTGGAGGTGGCCGAGGCGTGCGGCCTGCCCGTGGTGGTGTCCAGCGCGGTGGAGACCTCCGTCGGCCTGGCCGCGGGGGTGGCGCTGGCCGCCGCGCTGCCGGAGCTGCCCTACGCCTGCGGCCTCGGCACGCAATGGATGCTGGAGGGCGACGTGGTGGTGGACCCGCTCGCGCCGGCCGGCGGCATGCTGGAGGTCCGCGTGCCGCGGGTCTCCGAGGAGCTGCTGGCACGCTGGGTGCCCGGGCAGGGTGAGTCGCGGGCGCTGCTGCGC
>DATMKC010000147.1:0-5874 GCA_035553555.1 Egibacteraceae bacterium
GCCCTCGCGCTTGAGGCAGTTGTAGGACCGCACCGACAGGTCCATGTCCTCGATCGGCAGCAGCAGGTTCGGGGAGCTGGGTGCCGACGCGGACGTGTCCGCGCCGATCGCCAGGCCGCCGGGACCGGACTCCTCGAACTCGGCGAACAGCCCCAGCAGGTCGCGCAGCGTCTCGCCGGCGCTGGACAGCGCCTCGCCCGGCGTGACGGCGCCGTTGGACTCCACGTCCAGGATCAGCCGGTCGTAGTTGGTCATCTGCTCCACACGGGTGGGCTCCACCCGGTAGGTGACGCGGCGCACCGGCGAGTAGATGGAGTCGATCGGGATGACACCGATCGGCTGGTCGGCGCGCTTGTTGCGCTCCGCCGAGACGTAGCCGCGGCCACGCTCCACGGTGAGGTACATCTCCACGCGCCCGCGGCGGTTCAGCGTGGCGATGTGCAGGTCGCGGTTGAGGATCTCGACCTCGCTGGGCGCCGTGATGAAGTCCGCGGTGATCTCACCGGGGCCCTCACCGCCCAGGAAGATCTCGACCGGCTCGTCGCTGTGGCAGCGCAGGACCAGTTCCTTGAGGTTCAGGATGATGTCGGTGACATCCTCCTTGACGCCCTCGACGGAGCTGAACTCGTGCAGCACGCCCTCGATGCGGACGCTGGTCACCGCCGCGCCGGGGATCGACGACAGCAGGGTCCGGCGCAGGCTGTTGCCGAGCGTGTAGCCGAAGCCCGGCTCCAGGGGCTCGATGGTGAACGTCGACCGCAGGTCCTGCGCGATGACGTTTTCGGTGATGGTGGGGCGCTGGACGATCAGCACGTTTGTCTCGCCTCCGCTGGTGGGCGTTCGTCGGGGTCCGCTGCGCTACTTGGAGTAGAGCTCGACGATGAGCTGCTCCTGCACGGGCACGTCGATCTGCGACCGGCTGGGCCGGTCCAGCACCGAGATCTGCAGCTTGGTGCGGTCCGTGGACAGCCAGCCCGGGATCTGGCGCATGCCGAACAGCTCCAGCGCGCCCAGGATCGGCACGATGTTGCGGGCGCGCTCACGGACCGTCACGACCTCGCCGGGACGGACCCGGTAGGACGGGATGTTCACGGTGCGGCCGTTGACCTGGAAGTGGCGGTGGCGCACCAGCTGGCGGGCCTCGTCGCGCGAGCGGGCCAGGCCGCCGCGGTAGACGACGTTGTCCAGGCGGGACTCCAGCAGCACCAGCAGGTTCTCACCGGTCAGGCCCTGCTGGCGCGAGGCCTCCTGGTAGTAGTTGCGGAACTGCTTCTCCAGCACGCCGTAGATGCGGCGGGCCTTCTGCTTCTCCCGCAGCTGGAGCAGGTACTCGCTCTCCTTGATGCGGCCGCGGCCGTGCTCACCCGGCGGGTACGGGCGCTTCTCGATGGCGCACTTGGGGCCCTCGCAGCGCGTGCCCTTGAGGTAGAGCTTCTGGCGCTCACGGCGGCAGAGCTTGCAATCCGGTCCGGTGTACCGAGCCATGGTGTGTTCTCTTCCCTCTTCGAGATCTTGTGGTCAGACCCGGCGCCTCAGCGTCAACCTAAACGCGACGGCGCTTGGGCGGCCGGCAGCCGTTGTGCGGGATGGGCGTGACGTCCTTGATGACCGCGACCTCCAGGCCGTTGGCCTGCAGCGACCGGATGGCGGTCTCGCGGCCGGAGCCCGGGCCCTTCACGAACACGTCGACCTTGCGCACGCCGTACTCGGCCGCGCCCTTGGCCGCCTTCTCCGCGGCGAGCTGGGCGGCGAAGGGCGTCGACTTGCGGCTGCCCTTGAAGCCCACGTTGCCGGCGGTCGCCCACGACAGGACGTTGCCCTGCTGGTCGGTGATCGTGACGATGGTGTTGTTGAAGGAGCTCTTGATGTGCGCCTGCCCGTAGGCGACCTGGCGCCGCTCCTTCTTGCGCGCCCTGGACTTCGCCTTGGCGCCCGCCTGCTTCTTCTGCTGAGCCATCGAGTGGGTCCTTCGTGTTCGTGGAGGTGATCGCGGTGGGCCGGATCGGCCCGGCTACTTCCGCAGCTTCTTCTTCAGACCGCCGACCGTGCGCTTGGGCCCCTTGCGGGTGCGCGCATTGGTGTGCGTGCGCTGGCCGCGGACCGGCAGGCCACGGCGGTGGCGGATGCCCTGGTAGGAGTTGATCTCGATCTTGCGCTTGATGTTCTGCGCCACCTCGCGGCGCAGGTCGCCCTCCACCTTGAACGAGGCGTCGATGAAGTCGCGCAGACGGCGGACCTCGTCGTCGGACAGGTCGCGCACCCGGGTGTCCCGGCTGATCCCGCATGCCGCCAGCGTCTGCTGCGAGCGGGTCCGGCCGACGCCGAAGATGTAGGTCAGGCCGATCTCAACCCGCTTCTCGCGGGGGAGGTCGACACCGGCGATACGTGCCATGCGTGCGTGCTCCTGTGTCTGTCCGAGGTGGTCGCGACGGGCGGTGCTAGCCCTGCCGCTGCTTGTGCCGCGGGTTGCTGCAAATGACCATGATCCGGCCGTGCCGGCGGATGACGCGGCACTTCTCACAGATCTTCTTCACCGAGGGCTGGACCTTCATGGTGTGCGAGCCTTCTTGTTCGCGGCGCGAGGCAAGCCCCGCTCGAGCCGATGGATGTCGTCCCCGCCGGTCGCGCACGGCGCACCAGGGCCGGAACAGGACAAAGACCCCGCCGTGGCGGAGCCGAACGCCAACCTTAGCATCAGCCCCTCACCCCGTCCACTTGGCCGCGGAACGCGGGCACCAGTTCGGGCTGGGCCAGCGGCCACTCCGGCTCGTCCGAGCGGGCGGTGAGGACCCAGGGGCCCTCCGGGGTGATCGCGACGGTGTGCTCCCAGTGCGCCGACAGGCTGCCGTCGGCGGTCACGACGGTCCAGTCGTCCTCGAGCGTCTCCGTCTCCTCAGAGCCCAGGTTGAACATCGGCTCCACCGCGAGCACCAGGCCCGCGACCAGCTTGGGACCGCGGCCGGCGCGGCCGTAGTTGGGCACGTGCGGGTCCTCGTGCAGCGCCCTGCCGATGCCGTGGCCGACGTACTCGCGCACCACGCCGTAGCCCTTGGGCAGCGCGAACGCCTCCACCGCCGCGGAGATGTCCGTGAGACGCCTGCCGTCCCGGGCCTGGCACAGGCCGGCCCACATGCCCGCGCGGGTGCGCTCGACCAGCTCGGCGACCTCGGGACCCACCAGCGCAGGATCGGCCGCGCCGTCCTCGGCGCCGACCACCCAGGTCACCGCGCTGTCGCCGTGCCAGCCGTCCACGATGGCGCCCGCGTCGATCTTCACCAGGTCGCCCTCGCGCAGGACCACGTCCGGCGACGGGATGCCGTGCACGATCTGGGCGTTGACGGACGTGCACAGCGTGGCGGGGAAGCCCCGGTAGCCCTTGAACGACGGGACGGCGCCGCGTGAGACGATCTCCCGTTCGGCGATCGCGTCCAGGTCCGCGGTGGTCATGCCCGGCCGCAGCGCCTCGCGCAGGATCTCGTGCACCTGGGCGACGACCCGGCCGGCCTTCGCCATCAGGGCGATCTCGCTGGGCGACTTGCGGACGATCACGACGAACCGCCGCCCCGCCCGGGATCGTCCGGCTTCTGGAACTCCTCCAGCGCCTCCAGCGTGCGGCGCGTCACGTCCTCGACGGCGCCGACCGCCTTCACGTCGCGCAGGATGCCCCGCTCGGCGTAGTAGCGCTCCAGCTTCTCCGTCTTGGCGCGGTACTCGTCCATGCGCGCGCGGACCACCTCTTCGGTGTCGTCGTCGCGCTGGATCAGCCCTGCGCCGCAGTTGTCGCAGACGCCATCCACCGCCGGCGGCGCGTAGTGCAGGTGGTACACCGCGCCGCAGTTCGGGCACACGCGCCGGTTCACCACCCGGTTGACGACCTCCTCCACCGGCACGTCGAAGCGCAGCACCACGTCCAGCGGGCAGTCGCGGGCCACCAGGAACTCGTCCAGTGCCTCGGCCTGCGGCACGGTGCGCGGGAAGCCGTCCAGGACGAAGCCGTCCGCGCAGTCGTCCTGGCCCAGCCGGTCCTCGACCATGCGGATGACGATGTCGTCGGGCACCAGCGCGCCACGGTCCATGAAGGACTTCGCCTCCTGGCCCAGCGGCGTGCCCTGCTTGACGTTGGCGCGGAAGATGTCGCCCGTGGAGATCAACGGCACGTCGTAGTTCCGACCGATCTCGGTCGCCTGGGTTCCCTTGCCGGCGCCCGGAGGGCCGAGGAGCACGAGTCGCACGATGCCTCTCCTAGCCCCCGAGGAAGCCCTCGTAGTGGCGCTGCATCAGCTGGCTTTCGATCTGCTTCATGGTCTCCAGGCCCACGCCCACCACGATCAGCAGCGTGGCGCCGCCGAACGGGAACTGCACGTTGGCCACGCCCAGCACGATCATCGGCAGGACGGCCAGCCCCGCCAGGTAGATGGAGCCGGGCAGGGTGATGCGGGTCAGCACCCTGTCCAGGTACTCCGCCGTGGGGCGGCCCGGGCGGATGCCCGGGATGAAACCGCCGTACTTCTTCATGTTGTCCGAGACCTGGACGGGGTTGAACGTGATCGCCGTGTAGAAGTAGGCGAAGAAGATCACCATCGCCGCGAACAGCAGGATGTACACGGGGTGGTCCTGGCTCGTGAAGTAGCGCTGGACGAAGGTGTTGAGGCGCTCGTTCTGCACGATCGACGCGGCCAGCTGCGGCAGGTACAGCAGCGACGACGCGAAGATGATCGGGATCACGCCGGACTGGTTGACCTTCAGCGGGATGTAGGTCTGCGTGCCGCCGTAGGTGCGTCGGCCGAGCTGGCGCTTGGCGTACTGCACCGGGATGCGCCGCTGGCCCTGCTCCATGAACACCACGCCCACCAGCAGCAGCAGCCCGGTGAACATCACGATGACGAACACCACGGCGCCGGCGGTCTGCAGGATCTGGCTGCCCTGTGCCGGCAGCTGGCTGATGATCGAGGCGAAGATCAGGATCGACATGCCGTTGCCGATGCCGCGCTGCGTGATGAGCTCGCCCAGCCACATGATGAACGCGGTGCCGGCGGTGAGCGTGAGCACCATCAGGGCGCGCGTGCCGATGGTCGGGTTCGGGATCAGCCCCGTGGTGTCGATCTGGTTGCCGAACAGCTGCCCGGACTGGATCAGCACGATCATGCCGGTGGACTGCAGGACGGCCAGGACGATGGTCAGGTAGCGCGTCCACTGGGTGATGCGCTTGGTGCCGCTCTCACCCTCCTTCTGCCACTCCTCCAGCTTCGGGATCACCACCGTGAGCAGCTGCATGATGATGCTCGCGGTGATGTACGGCATGATCCCCAGCGCGAACACCGCCAGCTGGCTCAGCGCGCCACCGGAGAACAGGTTCAGCAGCGCGGCGGCGCCCGCGGCCTGCGACTGCTCCAGCACGTCCTGCAGCGCCCCGTAGTCGATGCCCGGGATGGGGATGAACGACCCCAGCCGGTACACCGCGAGGATCGCGAGCGTGAACAAGATCTTCCCGCGCAGGTCGGGGATCTTGAAGGCGTTTGCGAAAGCTCGGATCATCGCGATGACTCCTGGTCGAGGGGCCCCCCGCCCCTACTGGCTGTCCGCGGCCTGCTTGCGCGGCAGCACGCTGACCGTACCGCCCGCCGCGTCGATCTTCTGCCGCGCCGACTCGGAGAAGGCGTGGGCGGAGACCGTGAGCTTCTTGCCCAGGTCGCCGTTGCCAAGGATCTTCACCGGCTCGGACAGCTTGCGGATCAGGCCGCGTTCGCGCAACGCCTCCGGCGTGACGGCGTCACCGTCGCTGAACAGCGCGTCCAGCTTCGCGACGTTCACGCCGACGTAGGCGACGCGGTTGCGCGGCGTGAAGCCGGGCAGCTTGGGCAGGCGCCGCTGCAG
>DATMKC010000148.1:0-4150 GCA_035553555.1 Egibacteraceae bacterium
GTGGAGCCGAGGATGGTGACGCTCGTGGTCATGACCGCGACAGCCGGGCCAGGCGCTCGGCGGCCGCGCCGGCGAGGTCGCCCGGCTGGTGCTCACCGCCAGCGGCGGGCCGTTCCGCGGGCGCACCCGCGCCGAGCTCGCGGGCGTCACGCCCGAGCAGGCACTGGCGCACCCCACGTGGGACATGGGCGCGCTGGTCACGATCAACTCGGCCACCCTGGCCAACAAGGGCCTGGAGGTCATCGAGGCGCACGTGCTGTTCGGGCTGGCCTACGAGCGCATCGACGTGGTGGTGCACCCGCAGAGCGTCGTGCACGGCATGGTCGAGTTCGTCGACGGCGCCACCGTCGCCAAGCTGTCCCCGCCGGACATGCGCCTGCCCATCCAGCTCGCGCTCGCCTGGCCGGACCGGCTGGACTGGGCGCCGACGCGCATGGACTGGACCAGCGCGCAGGCGCTGGCGTTCGAGCCCGTCGACCACGACACCTTCCCTATGGTGGCGCTGGCGATGGCGGCAGGCCGCGCGGGCGGCACCGCGCCCGGCGTGCTCAACGCCGCGAACGAGGAGGCGGTCGCGGCGTTCCTGGACCGGCGCCTGCCGTTCCTGGGCATCGCCGAGGTGGTCGCGGACGTCCTGGGATCCCACGAACCCGTCCAGGCGTCCGATGTGGACACCGTGCTGGAGGCGGAACGCTGGGCGCGTGAGGCTGCGCGCCGACTGATCGACGAGAGGGACTAGCGATGTACGCCGCCGTGTTCGTCGTGAGCCTGGTGCTCGCGATCATGTTCCACGAGTTCGGCCACTACGCCACGGCCAAGGCGTTCGGCATGAAGGTCGAGCGCTTCTTCCTGGGCTTCGGCCCGACCTTGTGGTCGTTCCAGCGCGGCGAGACCGAGTACGGCGTGAAGGCGATCCCCGCCGGCGGCTTCGTCAAGATCACCGGCCACTCGCGCTTCGAGGACATCGCCGAGCAGGACCGGCCGCGCGCCTTCTACAACCAGCCGGCCTGGCAGCGCTTCATCGTGCTGGCCGCCGGCTCCTTCACGCACTTCATCGTCGCCGTGCTGCTGCTGTTCGCCGCCCTGGCCTTCATCGGCGCCCCCGTGGCCAGCAACCTGATCGAGCAGGTGGCGCCCGGCACGCCCGCCGACGAGGCCGGCCTGCGTGAGGGCGACCGCATCGTCGCCGCGGACGGCGTGCCCGTGGGCGACTTCGAGGCGGTCCGCGACATCGTCACCGCGCGCGGCGGCGAGCGCATGACGCTGGTGGTGGAACGCGACGGCGAGCGGCTCCAGGTGCAGGCGCGCATCGCCGAGCAGACCCCGGACGGCCAGGAGGTCGGCTTCCTGGGGGTCGCGCCGGCCGCCGAGACGCGCCGCTACGGCGTGGCCGCCGCCGCGCGCGAGGTCACCACCGGCGACCTGTCGATCGCGACGCTCACCAGGATCACCGTGGGCGGCCTGGCGCAGGCGCTCAGCCCCGCGGGCCTCGCCCACTACTTCTCCCAGGTGGGCAGCGAGGGGCCGCGCGACCCCGAGGGCCCCATCAGCGTGGTGGGCATCGGCCAGACCGTGCAGGCCCTGGGCTCCTCCGGCGACGTGTTCGCGGTCCTGGCGATCCTGGCGCAGCTCAACATCGTGCTGGGCGTGCTGAACATGCTGCCGCTGCCGCCGCTGGACGGCGGCCACGTCATGGTGATGCTGGTGGAGAAGGGCGTGAACGGCTGGCGCCGCCTGCGCGGCCGCCGCGCCGACTGGAGCCTGGACCCGGCGGTGGTGACGCCGATCGCGCTGGCGGTGATCCTGCTGTTCACGATGCTCACCGTCACGGCCGTCTACCTGGACATCGTCAAGCCCGCTTCGGAGCTGGTGCAGTAGGGCGATAGCCTGGGGGCGTGACCACTTCCCTTCCCCTGCTGGGCTCGCAGCCCGCGACGTCCCCGGCGGTCGAGCCGCCGAGGCGCCGCCCGTCGCGGCGCATCAACGTCGGCAAGATCCCCGTCGGCGACGGCGCGCCCGTCAGCGTCCAGACGATGACCACGACGCCGACGCACGACGTCAACGCGACGCTGCAGCAGATCGCGGCCATGAACGCCGCGGGCGTCGACATCGTGCGCGTGGCCGTGCCGCGCCAGGAGGACGCCGACGCGCTCGCGCAGATCGCGGCGAAGTCCACCGTCCCCGTCATCGCCGACATCCACTTCCAGTGGAAGTACGCGATGGCCGCGATCGAGGCGGGCGTCGCCGGCGTGCGCATCAACCCCGGCAACATCCGCAAGCACGACAAGGTCAAGCTGATCGGCGACGCCGCGCGCGAGCGCGGCATCCCCATCCGCATCGGCGTCAACGGCGGCAGCCTCGAGGACGTGATCCTGGCCAAGCACGGCGGCGTGACGCCGGAGGCGATGGTCGAGTCGGCGCTCAACGAGGCGCGGCTGCTGGAAGAGGTCGACTTCTTCGACATCAAGATCTCGGTGAAGCACTCGGACCCCTGGGTGATGATCCAGACCTACCGCCTGCTGGCCGAGCGCTGCGACTACCCGCTGCACCTGGGCGTCACCGAGGCGGGCCCCCTGAAGACCGGCACCATCAAGTCCGCCGTCGGCATCGGGGCGCTGCTCGCCGAGGGCATCGGCGACACGATCCGCGTCTCCCTGTCGGCCGACCCCGTCGAGGAGGTCAAGGCGGGCATCGCGATCCTGGAGTCGCTGCACCTGCGCGAGCGCGGCCTGGACGTGGTGAGCTGCCCGAGCTGCGCGCGCGCCGAGGTCGACGTCTACGACCTGGCCGAGCGGGTGCAGGCCGCCTTGGAGGGCATCGACGTGCCGCTGCGCGTGGCCGTGATGGGCTGCGTGGTGAACGGTCCCGGCGAGGCGCGCGAGGCCGACGTGGGCGTGGCCGCCGGCAAGGGCAAGGGCCAGCTCCTGTACAAGGGGCAGGTCGTCGGCCAGGTCCCGGAGGACGAGATCGTCGAACGCCTCGTGGAGCTGGCCCGCGAGGTGGCCGAGGAGATCCGCGCGGAGCGCGGCTCCGGGCCTCCGGTGGTCACGGCCTGACCTTCCGGGACCACTTGAGTCCGATCTTGGACACAAGTGGTCCCGCAGTGGCGAGGTCAGGTGCTGGTGGTCCAGCCGTTGCCGTCCGAGCGGCGGTCGGCGCCGGCGCGCGGGCGGTCGTCGGTCCCACGCTCGGCGCGCGGGCGGTCGTCGCCGGTGTCGCGGGGGCGGTGGTCCTCCTCGCGCATCGCGCGCTCGTCGTAGGCGCGCTCGTCACGCGGGTCGTAGGCGCGGTCGCTGGCGCCCACCGGCATCGGGCGGCCGTGGTCGGTGATGACCGTCTCGCTCATCGGCGCGAACGCCGGGCGGGTGATCACCCCGCCGATCATGCCGCCGATCGCGGCGGTCAGCGCGCCCGCCAGCAGCGAGAAGAAGCCGGCCCACAGGCCGTCGCCCTGCGCGGCGATCTGGTCGGTGTTCGGCGTGTCGGCAAGGCTGATGTCGATGCCGGCCGCGCCCACCAGGCTCGGCACGCCGACGATCAGGGCGGCCAGCAGGATCAGCGCCCAGACCGACAGCCCGTTGAAGAAGCCCGGGCCGGCGCCGGGGACGCCGGAGAGCCAGCCGGCGACCATGCCGCCGATGAACATGCACAGCACGGCGGCGCCGGCGATGTACCACGGCAGGTTCGCCTCGATCGTCTCCATCCCGCTGCCGAACGCCAGGGCGAACAGCAGCGTGGTCAGCAGCATCAGCAGTGACAGGCCGACCACGGTGCCGCCGAACACCGCGCCCCAGCGGATCAGCGAGGGTGCGGCCGCGGCGGCCCCGTAGGACTCGCTCGTCCGTGTGGTGCGGGCCATGAGGTCCTCCTTGGGTCGCGGGCAGGGCTTAGGGTGTCCATGCCCGCGCTGACCTGCCGCTATGCCTTGGCGGCGAGGAGACCAGGAGACGCGATGACCCCCGACGAGGCCCGTTCGTTCCTCGCGGAGCGCCATGCCGGCGTGCTGGCGACGCTCAGGCGCGACGGGCGCCCGCAGCTTTCCAACGTGGTGTACGCGCTGATCGACGGGCGGGTGCGCGTGTCGGTCACCGACACCCGCGCGAAGGTCGCCAACCTGCGCCGGGACCCCCGTGTGAGCCTGCACGTGACC
>DATMKC010000149.1:0-4807 GCA_035553555.1 Egibacteraceae bacterium
GGCGCAGGCCGAGCGCGCCCGCGCCGACCGCGCCGAGGCCGAGCTGGCGGCGCGGCCGCCGGTGGTCAGCGGCGAGCCCGGCTCGGTGTTCGCCGAGATCGGCCAGCAGACCCAGCGCATCCTGGAGGCCGCCGCCGAGGCGGCCGACGGCATCAAGCAGCAGGCCAAGCGGGAGGCCGAGCAGGAGATCCGCAAGGCCCGGCGCCAGGCGGACAAGCTGATCGCGGAGGGTGAGCGCCGCCGCGAGCAGCTGGAGCGCGGCATGGCCGACCTGGTGCGCCAGCGCGAGGAGCTGACCACCAGCCTGCGGGCGGTGGCGCGCGGCCTGGAGCAGAGCCTGCGCGACCTGACCCTGGCCGAGCCGGGCGCCGCGACCATGCGCGAGGCGCTGCGCGGGGACGCCGGGCACACCGACGTGCACACCGAGGCCGCGGTGCAGCCCGCACAGGACGTGACGCCGGGTGCGGCGGTCGCCGACGACCTGCCGGCCCAGGACGGCACCGGCGCGGTGGAGCAGGCGCCGGCGGAAGCCGCCGCGCAGCCGGAGTCCGAGGCGCAGCCGCAGCCGGAGCCCGAGGCGCAGCCCGAGCCCGAGCCCGAGCCCGAGCCCGAGCCGCGGGCGGACGCGGTGGCCGAGGTGGCCGCCGCGCCCGGTGAGCCCGGCGAGGCGCGCGCCCGGGCGCTCGAGCCGCTGCACCCCAAGGTGGTGCGCAAGCTCAAGCGCGGCCTGCAGGACCTGCAGAACATCGCCTACGAGCGCTTGCGCGCCGGCGGGGCGGCCGAGCCGGGCGCGGTGCTGCCGCCCGAAGAGGAGTTCGCGCCGCTGGGCGAGGCGGTCGCGGAGTTCCTGGAGCAGGCGTACGCCGCGGGCGGCGCCGAGGGCGCCCGGCTCGCCGGCCGCGCCCCGGAGGAGATCAAGATGCCGCAGGAGCTGTCCCGTCAGTTCGGCGCCGATGTCGCCCATCGGCTGAACGCGCCGCTGGCCGCCACGCTGCGCATGGCCGCCGCCGCGCGGGAAGGGATGCCGGCGCTGACCGACCGGGTGGCCGGCGTGTTCGGCGAGATGAAGCAGACCGTCGCCGACGAGCTCGCGGCCACGCACCTGGTGCACGCGTTCGAGGCGGGCATGCACGAGGCGTGGGCGGCCGCCGGCGTGCCCGCGCGGCGCTGGGTGCTGGGGCGGGAGCCGCGCTGCCCCGAGGCGCGCTGCCGCACCAACGACCAGTCCGGGCCGCTGCGCCTCGGTGAGGAGTTCCCGTCCGGGCACGAGCACCCGCCGGTGCACGCCGGCTGCACGTGCACGACCGTCCCCGTGGTGGAGGCGCGCTCGTGAGCGCGGTCCAGACGCTGCGCAAGCGCTGGTGGGTCGTCGTGCTGGCCGTGGCGGCGCTGGCGCTGCTGTTCGGCGCGCGGGTCGCCGGCTTCGTCACGGACGTGTGGTGGTACCAGAGCATCGGCTTCGTCGACGTGCTGTGGAAGCTGCTCGGCACGCAGGTGCTGCTCGGCGTGGTGGCGGCCCTGGTGGTCATGGTGCTGGTCGGCGCCAACCTGCTGCTGGCGCGCCGGCTGGCGCCCACCTACCGGATCCCGTCGCCGCAGGAGGAGAGCGTCGAGCGCTACCGCGAGCTGCTGGAGCCGTTCGCGCGGCCGCTGATGCTGGCGGTCGCCGGGCTGATCGGGCTGTTCTCCGGCCTTGCGATGGCGCCCCGCTGGGAAACGTTCCTGCTGTTCGTCAACGGCGTGGACTTCGGCGTGGACGACCCGCAGTTCGGCATCGACGTCGGCTGGTTCGTGTTCCGCCTGCCGTTCTGGCAGCTGCTGAACTCCTGGCTGTTCACCTCGCTGGCGATGACGGCGGTCCTGGCTGCCCTGGCGCACTACCTGTTCGGCGGCATCCGCCCGCAGTCGCCGGGGCGCAAGCTGTCGCCGCAGGCCAGCGCGCACCTGTCGGTGCTGCTGGCGGCGATGGTGGCGGTGCGGGCGTGGGGCTACCTGTTGGACCGCTACCTGCTGTCCTACAGCGAGCGCGGCCAGGTCGCGGGCCTGTCCTACACGGACGTGCACGCGAACCTGCCGGCGCTGACGCTGCTGGCGATCATCGCCGTGGTGGTGGTGATCCTGTTCCTGTGGAACGTGCGCGTGCGCGGCTGGCTGCTGCCGTCCGCCGGCGTGGCGATCATGCTGGTGGCCTCCGCCGTGCTCCAGGGCGTGTACCCGGCGGCGATCCAGCGCCTGCAGGTGGATCCGCAGGAACTGGCCCGCGAGGAGCCCTACATCGGGCGCAACCTGGAGTTCACGCGCTACGGCTTCGGCCTGCGCATCGGCGAGGACGTGCAGTTCGAGGGCTTCCCGGCCGCGGACACGCTGCAGCCGGACGCCGCCCAGCGCAACGAGCGCACGCTGAACTCCATCCGGCTGTGGGACCCGGCGACGCTGCAGCGCACCTACCAGCAGCTGCAGGAGTTCCGGCCGTACTACGACTTCCGCGACGTCGACGTCGACCGCTACAGCATCGCCGGGCGGCTGGAGCAGACCATGATCTCCGTGCGGGAGATCTCCGAGGCAGACCTGCCCGCCCAGGCGCAGACGTGGCAGAACCGCCGCCTGCGCTACACGCACGGCTTCGGCCTGGTCGCCAGCGACGTGAGCGCCGCCACGGGCCAGGGCCAGCCGCAGTTCTACGTGCGCAACATCCCGCCCACCGGCGCCGAGGAACTGGTGGTGGAGAACCCGCGCATCTACTTCGGCGAGAACCCGCCGGAGTACTCCATCGTGGGCACCGCGATGCGCGAGCTGGACTACCCGGTGGAGGGCGACGTCCCGCGCGACTTCGTCTACGACGGCGCCGACGGCGTGCCGGCCGGCTCCTTCCTGCGGCGCCTGGCGTTCGCGCTGCGCTACGGCGAGCCGAACTTCGTGTTGTCCAACCTCATCGAGGACGAGTCCAAGGTCCTGTTCAAGCGCGGCATCCGCGAGCGCGTGGAGGCGGTGGCGCCGTACCTGCAGCTGGACCACGACCCGTACCCCGTGGCGGTGGACGGGCGCATCAAGTGGATCCTGGACGGCTACACCAGCACGGACACGCTGCCGTACTCCGAGCGGGTGAACCTGGCGGGGCTGACGCTCAACCAGCAGCGCCGCTTCGTCCCCGTGGCCACGGCCGAGGGCGGCCTGGAGCTGCGCGAGCGCCTGGTGGACGTGCCGGGCCTGCAGGGCCGCGCCAACTACATCCGCAACAGCGTGAAGGCGGTGGTCGACGCCTACGACGGCACGGTGACGCTGTACGTCATCGAGCCGCAGGACCCGCTGATCCAGGCGTGGGGCAGGGTGTTCCCCGACAAGCTCACGCCGTTGGAGGAGGCCAGCGACGAGCTGCGCGCCCACTTCCGCTACCCCGAGGACATGTTCCGGGTGCAGGCGGCGCTGTTCCGCACGTACCACATCGAGCGGGCCGACCAGTTCTACACCAAGGAGGACGCCTGGGAGATCCCGCCGGACGCCACGTCCGCGGCCAACGACGGCGGCGACGCGCAGCCCATGCGCCCGTACTACCTGCTGATGCGGCTGCCCGGCGAGGAGCGCGAGGAGTTCGCGCTGATCCAGCCGTTCACGCCGGCGCGCAAGAACAACCTGACCGGCTGGCTGGCCGGTCGCAGCGACGGCGAGGACTACGGGCAGCTCAAGGCGTTCGTCATGCCGCCGGACCGCACCGTGTTCGGTCCGCTGCAGATCCAGGCGCGCGTGAACCAGGACGCGCGCGTGGCCGAGCAGATCACGCTGTGGAACCAGTCCGGTTCGCGCGTCATCTACGGCAACCTGCTGGTGATCCCGGTGGAGGACGCGCTGCTGTACGCCCAGCCGCTGTTCCTGCGCGCCGAGACCAGCGAGATCCCCGAGCTCAACGGCGTCGTGCTGGTGCTGGGCGACGAGGTGGTGATGGGCGAGACCCTGGCGGAGGCGCTGCAGCTGCTGTTCGGCGAGACCGCCGGCGACGACCAGGGGCCGGAGGACGACGCGGACGACGAGCCGTCCACCGGCGTGGACCCGCAGGTGCGCGAGCTGATCGAGCGGGCGCTCAGCCACTTCGACGCCGCCGAACGCGCGCTGCGCGAGGGCGACCTGGCCACCTACCAGCGCGAGACCGAGGCCGCGGAGGCGGCGCTGCGCCAGGCCCGCGAGGGTGAGCCACCCGGCTGACGGGCAGGACCCCATGGTGCGAGTCGCGTTCGGACCCAGCGAGACCCGGCACGGCGCCGTCGGCGGGGCCGTGGCGCACGTCGAGTCCGACACCGTGGTCGAGCTGTCGCGCGTGGTGCCGCTGCTGGAGTCCGCCGGCTTCGCGGTGGTGACCCACACCGAGTCGCGCCATGACGGCGCGACGCGGCACAGCTTCACGCTGCGCGCGCGCGAGGGCGCGGTGGAGGGCCCCGGCGACGCGCGGCGGCTGGCCGCCGCGGTGGAGGCGTGCTGGCACGGCTGGTGCGAGGTGGACGCCCTCAACGCGCTGGTGCTCACCGCCGGGGTGGACTGGCGCGACGTCGCGGTGCTGCGCGCCTACCGCCACTACCACCGCCACCTGGCCAGCGCGCTCAGCGGGCGGACCATCGACGCGGCGCTGCTCGCCAACCCCGCGGTGGCCGCCTGCCTGGTGGCCTACTTCCGCGCGCGCTTCGACGGCACGGCGGACGCGGCCGCGGCTGGGGCCTGGCACGCGCGCGCGGAAGTAGGCCACCAGGCAGGCGGCCACCGCGGGGTTGGCGAGCAGCGCCGCGTCGATGGTCCGCCCGCTGAGCGCGCTGGCCAGGTG
>DATMKC010000150.1:0-4631 GCA_035553555.1 Egibacteraceae bacterium
GTTCCACGACCGGCTGCGCTGGGAGGACCAGATGCCGGAGGGCCCGCACCTGTGGCGGACCCTGGGCTACAGCCGCACGCTGTGGGAGCCGGGGCGCACCGCGATCCAGTGGGAGGCGGCGCAGGACTACTGCTTCCCGGCCAACGGCGGCTACATCGTGCACGGCGGCATGGTGACCACCATTCTCGACAGCGCGATGGGCGGCGCCTGCTGGAGCGTGCTGGACCACCACGAGGCGTTCCTCACCGCCGACCTGCGGGTGGAGTTCCTGCGTGCGGCCGCGCCCGGCACGCTCGTCGCCGAAGGCTGGGTCGTCCGGCGCACCCGCCGCGTGGTGTTCTGCGCGGCGGAGCTGTACGACGCGGGCGGACAGCTTTTGGCGACGTCGCGCTGCACGCAGGTGGTGTTGCCCGCCGACGGGACCGCCGGGCGCTACTCGGCCACGGACAGGGACACCGGCGGGGGCACGGACGAGGAGTAGTCCTCCGGCCCTTCCAGCCCCCTGGCGCGGCGCAGGTCGTCGAGCTGGTCCAGCGGCCGCTCCAGCTGGCGCCGCCGCGGCCCCGCCAGCTCGTCGTAGGTGCGGCGCGCGGTCTCCATCTGGCGGCCGAGCTTGTCGAGCTCGGTGGTGTAGCGCTCCCACTGGCCGGCGAAGCGCGACAGCAGCACCAGGATCTCGTTGGAGGTGCGCGCCAGGGCGAAGTTCTCGGCGGCCTGGCGCACCACTGCGAGCACCGCGAACAGGGTCAGCGGCGAGCACGGCACCACCTTGCGCGCCAGCGCGTCGTCGAGGATCCCGGGGTCCTGCTCCTGCACGAACGCGAACAGCTGCTCGTTGGGGATGAACAGCAGCACGCAGTCCACCGACGCGGACGGGTCCGCGTAGGCGCGCGCCGCCAGGCCGCGCACGCAGACGCGCACGTCGCGCAGGAACTGCTGGCGAGCGGACTCGCGCTCGGCGTCGTGCTCGGCGTTGAGGTAGCGCAGGTAGTTGTCCAGGGGGAACTTCACGTCCATGTGCAGCGACAGGCCGCGCGGCAGCAGGAACGTGAAGTCCGGCACGCCGCCGCCGGCCACCGCCGACTGCTTGGTGTAGTTGACGCCCTCGACAAGGCCGGCCAGGCGCAGGACGTCCTCCGCCATGCGCTCGCCCCACTGGCCGCGCGCCTTGGTGCTCGACAGGGCTTCGCGCAGCGCGCCGGTGGTCTCCGCCAGGCGCGCGGTCTGCTCGCCGGCGGCGCGCACTTGCGCGCTGAGCAGGCCGTAGGTCTCGGCGCGACCCTGCTCGGCCTGCCGGACCACGTCCTGCAGCCGCCGCAGCTCCGCGGTGAGCGTGGCCAGATCGGCGTCGGCCGCGGGTCCCGCCGGGCGCGCCGGCGGTCGCGGGCGCGCGAGGGCGGCGCCGGCCAGGGCGCCGAGCGCCAGGGCGAGCAGCGTGAGGGCAACCGTGGAGGCATCCATGGGGATCACGCTACGCGGGGGGTGTGACGGGTACGGTGCCGGGCATGTGTCCGGACTCCACAACCTTGGTGCTGCCCGCGTACGGCGGCGCCTGGATCGGCGGCGTGCTCCCCGCGCTGCTGGGCGAGGGGCGTCGCGACCTGCTGCCGCCGCCGGCGCGCGATGCCCGCGCGGTCGTCGTGCTCGCGCTCGACGGGCTGGGCTGGGCCATGCTGGAACAGCACCGCGACGTCGTGCCGAATCTCGCGGCCATGGCCGGCGGGCCGGTCACCACGGTGGCGCCGTCGACGACCAGCGCCGCCCTGACGTCCATCACCACGGGGATGCCGCCCGGGGCGCACGGCATCGTGGGCTACCGCATGCGGGTGGGCGGCGAGGTGCTGAACGTGCTGCGCTGGCAGGCCGGCGAGCACAGCCCGGAGCCGGACCGCGTCCAGCCGCGGCCGCCGTTCCTGGGCGTGCGCGTGCCCGTGGTGACCAAGCAGGAGTTCCGCTCCAGCGCGTTCAGCGCCGCACACCTGCGCGGCGGGCGCTTCACCGGCTACCGGACGGTGTCGTCGCTGGTGGAGCACTGCCGGCTGCTGGTCGCCGCCGGCGAGCGCGTGGTGTACGCCTACAGCGACGGCATCGACAAGGTCGCCCACGAGTACGGGCTGCGCGACGGCTTCCTGCAGGCCGAGCTGCGCGCCACCGACGCGCTGGTCGGGCAGCTCCTGGACGCGCTGCCGTCGTCGTCGGCGCTGGTGGTGCTGGCCGACCACGGCCAGGTCCACGTCGAGCCGGACGGCCACCGCTCGCTGGAGCCGGTGGAGCGGCTGGTCGCGCAGTCGGCCGGCGAAGGGCGCTTCCGCACGCTGTGGGCGCGCCCCGGCGCGTCGGCGGAGCTGCTCGTCGCCGCGCGGGAGCTGTACGGCGGCGAGGCCTGGGTCCGCTCCCGCGATGAGGTCGTGGCGGAGGGCTGGCTCGGCCCGGACGTGAGCGCCGAGGTGCGCGGGCGCATCGGCGACGTGGTGCTCGCCGCCAGGGAGCCGGTGATCTTCGTGGACAAGGCGATGCCGCTGGAGGTGCAGATGAAGTCGCATCACGGCAGCCTCACCGACGAGGAGATGCTGGTGCCGTTGATCGCCGCGCCCGGCCGCGCCTAGCCCGCCGCCAGCTCGTCCGGCCCGACCGTCAGCTCCGGCACCGCCCGCCGCAGCCGCTGGTCGCCCGTCACCACCTTGGTCCCCCGGTCGTTCGCCAGCGCGAGGTAGAGCGCATCTTTGACCGCCACGTTGTGACGGAGCGCCCACGCGGAGAGCAACTGGAGCTGGCTGATCGGGAGGCGGTTGATCGGCATGGCGGCCAGATCGGTGAGGGCCTGCGCCACCCTGGTGTCGGTGAGGAGCCCCGCTCGATGCATGCGCGCCAGCGCGGACAGCACTTCCGCGTCCAGGTGGGATGGAGAGGACAGAGCGGCTTGCGCGATGACCGCTCTGGGGACCCAGGGTTGCGCTCCGGTCAGCATATGGACGACAGCCGAGGCGTCCAGCACCAGTTCCCTCACTTGAACGCCTCGGGGTATCGGTCGCGAAGGTGCTCATCCCAAAGGCGGTCGTCCTCCTCGCGGGCTTCCCGGACTGCCTGAGCGGCGTCGAGTCCGGGCACTTTCGGCCGTTGCCCCACCATGTCCAGCCACTCGCGCATCGTCATGCGCTCGGTGTGCTCCTCCAGCAGCTTGACGACGTAGCGCTGCACGCTCATGCCGGCCTCCTTCGCCCGCCGCTTGAGCACGTCCTGGACCGCCTCCGGGACGTTGCGGATCAGCATGTCGGGCATGGAACACCTCGCCGGCTCGTCGTGCCACCGCAGCGACCGTTTGCCTGTGGATAGCAAAACGATAGCGCCGCGTCCGCGGGGCGGCCAGGGCTCAGCGGGCAGCCAGATACGCGCGCCAGCCGCCGAATCTCGTGATGTCCGTCGAGCCGGCCGTCGCCTCAGTGCCGCAGCGGAACCCGCTGACCACCCGGCCGTCGGCGAGCTCGACCGGTCCGATGTACAGCGGGGAGCGCACACCGGCGACGAAGCGTCCGAACGCGTCCGCGGCGAGCGTGTAGACCTCCACCTCGAGCGCAGCGCCATCGGCGTGCACCTCGACCATGCCCGGCTTCGGCGGCGCCGTGCCGGACAGCGCGTACAGCCGGTAGCGCGGCGCGGTCCGGGTGCGCTGCAGGAAGTGCGCGCCCGCGTCGCGCAGCTCGTGGTGCAGGGGCTGCCCGCGAAGATGGGCGCCGACGACAGCCAGCGGGATCCCGTCCGGCCGCGGCTCCGGCATCCCGTCGCCGCCGGCGAACGCGCGTGCCACCGCCAGGAGCGTCAGGTCGGTGAGGGCCGGTCCGACCAGGGTCACGCCGGCGGGCACGCCGTCCGCGCGCAAGCCGACGGGCATGGCGACGGCCGCCAGATCCAGCAGATTGACGAAGTTGGTGAACGTGCCCAGTCGCTCGTTCACACCGATCGGATCCGCGGCGACCTCCGCGAGGGTGAACGCCGCCGGTACGGACGGCACGACCAGGATGTCGACCGCCCGCCAGAGACGTTCACAGGCGGCGGCGTGAACTCGCACGCGCGTCTGCGCGCGGAAGACGTCCACGGCGCGGTACTCGCGTCCCGCGGCCAGCACCCGCCGGGTGACGTCGAGCAGCGCGCCGTCGTCCCGCTCCATCAGCTCGCCCGCCGCCTCCAGCCGCTCGGCGAGCCATGGCCCGTGATAGAGCAGCCGCCCGGCTTCCAGCACGCCGCTGAGGTCGACGGGGGTGATCTCCACGCCGAGGCCGGACAGCCGTCGCACCGCCTCGCCCAGGCTCGCGCGAGTCCCGGCATCGACGTCCAGTCCTGCCAGGTCCGGCACGCCCACGCGCAGGCCCGCCACCGCCGCGGCCGGCCCCAGTGTCTCCGCGCCGGTGCGCGCGTGTGCGTCGTCCGGGTCGTGCCGGGCGAGCACGTCCACGGCGGCACGCAGGTCTGCGGCGGTGCCGGCGAAGACGGACACGCAGTCCAGCGATCGGCAGGCGGGGACCACGCCGGTGGCGGAGACGATCCCGCGCGTGGGTTTCCATCCGGCGATGCCGTTCATTGCGGCGGGGACGCGGCCGGAACCAGCCGTGTCGGTGCCGAGCGCGAGCGGCACC
>DATMKC010000151.1:0-5377 GCA_035553555.1 Egibacteraceae bacterium
TGGACAACCTCGTCCTGGTCTGCTGGCGCTGCCACAGCCACATCCACCAACACGGCTGGCAAGTGTGGAACCACAACGGCCGCTACACCGCCGGGCCACCAGGCCAAGCACCACCGCACCTTGAAAACAACATAGAGAAACGGCTGCTCGAGCATGCGTACTGACCCGTCACCCCTCCGCGCGGTGGGGTGCGGAGCCTGCCTGGCGGGCGGCGGTGGGCGCTCGGCGGAGGTGTCGCACGGGTGCGCTACCTTCGCCGCGATGCCGAAGGTCGAGATCAGCAACGCAGTGCGTGCGGACCACGAGGAGGTCCGCACCATCCTGCTGGACGCCTTCGCCGGCGCGCCGCTCGGTGTCGAGATCCACGTCAAGGCGCGGCGACCCCGCGTGACGTGGCGGGCGATCTGCAACGCGCTCGACTGCTATCCGCCGAACTGGTCGGGAGCCGGGGCGAACTACCACTGGTTCACCACGCGCAAGGACCTGGAGCGAGTGGCGACCAGGGAACGGCACGGGCCGGTCGAACGCGTCGTCAGCCCGGCGGGGTTCTCCGGGCGGGCGTACAGCGGTGTCCCGCGCATCGCGAACGTCGCGCCCGGCACCGCCTACCTGGTGACGCTCCACATGCCCAGCGACACCGCGCACGCCGGGCCCTACCCCGCGCTGCGGAAGTACCCCGGCCTGAAGACGGCGCCGCCGATCCCGGTCGGGTGCTGGCGGGAGGAGCTCTTCGCGGTCGCCGCGCACGAGGCGTTCCACATCCAGCAGTTCGCGACCGGCGCCCGCGTGAGCGAGATCGACGCGGAGAAGGCCGCGCTCGCCGCGCTCGCCGCCTGGCGGGAGCCGCCGATCTCAGCAGTCGGGAGCCGAGACCCGGTTCCCCTCCGGCTCTTCTGACAGCCCCGAGCAGAGGCGCACTACCTGCGGTTCCAGCTTGCGGGCCCGCACGTCATCTGCCGCCAAGCCGCGGTGCCCTAGTCCGAACTGGCCATGGCGCGCGGCGGGAGGTCGAGGCCACACTATCCGGGGGGGTTGCGGCTGGCGCCCGTGTTCGGGCGCCTTACCAGTGGAGCGTGCCTTGCCTGCGATGCGCGACGCCGTGGTCCTGCCGGCGCTGACCGCACACCATCTCCTGCTCGTCGCCGGACGCGCGGCCGCCGAGCGCGACCGCGACCGCCTCGTCGTGCAAGCCTGCGAGCAGGCTCGCCTTGCCCTTCGCGCCTCGTGGGCGGTCCTGGCGCGCATCGACGAGGACGGCAGGCTGGTGGCGGTGGCAGGCTCGGGCAGCGTGCCGCGCGGCACCGTGCTGGCCGGCTCGGCGGCGGTCGCCGACGCGGGCCTGTCCTCGGCCACCGGGCCCGTACGGCTCACAGCCGGCGAGGACGGGGTGCCGGCCGACGCCGTGATGATCGACCCGGACCGCGGCGAAGCGGGCGTGCTGGTCGCCGCACGCTCCGCGGTCTCCGGGGACGCGCTCAGCCAGGACGACCGGGTCTTCCTGGTGCAGCTCGCGCGGCTGCTCGCCGGCGCGTTCGAGCGCATCCGCCTGGACCAGGAGATCGCGGCGAACGAGCAGCGCCTGGCGGAGGCGCAGCAGCTCGCGCGGCTGGGCAGCTACGACTGGCACATCCCCACGGACACCAACACGTGGAGCGACGAGCTCTACCGCATCTACGGGTACGAGCCCGGCGCCTTCAACGCCTCCTATGAGCGGTTCCTGTCGCTCATCCACCCCGACGACCGTGAACGCATCGTCGCCATCCACACCAAGGCGATGGAGGACCACCAGCCGTACCGCATGGAGGAGCGCATCGTCCGCCCCGATGGCGACGTCCGCATCCTGGACTCCACCGGGAAGGTCGTGCTGGACGAGCACGGCCGGCCGGTGCGGATGGTGGGCATCTGCCTCGACGTCACCGAGCAGCGCCGCGCGGCCGAGGCGCTGCGCCGCAGCCAGGAGCGCTTCCGCGACCTGGTCGAATCGGCGCCCGACGCCGTGATCCTGTTCGACGCGGACGGCACCATCCTCCAGGCGAACCGGGAGACCGAGCGCCTGTTCGGATGGAGCGCGGGCGACCTGATCGGAGTGAGCGTCGAGTCGCTGCTGCCCGCCGACGTCCGCCGGCCCTCGGGCCTGAGCCTCGACCTGATGGGCCGGCACCGCAACGGCACGCCCGTGCCCGTCGACGTCAGCCTCGCGCGCATCGAGACCGACGACGGTGCCGCCACGGCCGCGTTCGTCCGCGACGCCACGGCGCGCAAGCTCGCCGAGGCCGCGCAGCAGCGCCTGGCCCAGGCCGAGGAGCGCCGGCGCCAGGCGCTCGAGATCAACGACAACGTCGTGCAGGGCCTCACCGGCGTGGTCGGCGCACTGGAGATGGGATGGACGCAGGAAGCCGCGTCCGCGGCGCGGGCGACCCTGGCGTCGGCGAGCGCCATGATGAGCGAGCTGCTCGGCATGGGGCAGCGGGCTCTGGAGCCGGGCGCGCTCGTCCGCGGGGACGCCGCGCCCACCATGCGCGAATCCGCGATGAGCGTGCCGCCGCGTCCCGCGGCCCCCGTCGACCGCCGCGCGCACGAACCGGGTGCCCCGCCGCTGACGGTGCTGCTCGCGGACGACAGCGCCGACCTGCGCGCGCTGTACCGGCTGATGCTGTCGCGTCACGGCATCGCGGTCGTGGCCGAGGCCGGCGACGGCGTCGAAGCCGTGCGCCAGGCGGTGGAGCACCGGCCCGACATCGCCCTGGTGGACCTCGCCATGCCCGGCATGGACGGCCTGCAGGTGGCCGAGGCCCTGCGGCAGCAGCTCCCGGACTGCCGCGTCGTCATGCTGTCCGGCTTCGAGGAGTCCCGCGTCGCCGAGCAGGCACGCGCGGCCGGTGTCGAGCGCTACGTCGCCAAGGGCGTGGACGCCGACACGCTCGCGGCCGCGCTGTACGAAGTCGGCCCCCCGGACCGCCGCGGCCACCACGCCCGCGGCGCGGTCGTGCCGGTACCGGACCCGGTCGACGAGCTGCTGCACGAGCTGCGCACGCCGCTCACCGTCATCGCCGGCATCGCCGCGACGCTCGACGACCGCCTCGACGACACGCCGCCCGGCGAGGTGCACGAGCTGCTCGAAGCGGTCAGCCGCAACGCCGAGCACATGGGCAACCTGGTGCGCGCGTACGCCGACATGCAGCGCCTGCACTCCGGGCGCCTGCCGCTGGCGCCGGAACCCGTGCCGCTCGACGCCCTGGTGCGCGAGTCCGTCGCCGACATGCGGCGCATGCTCGAGTCCCACGAGGTGCACTACCGGGTCGGCGAGCCCGTCGTCGCCCGGGCCGACCCGCTCAGGGTCCGCCAGATCCTCACCAACCTGCTGTCCAACGCCGCGAAGTTCTCACCTCCCGGCTCGCGCATCGAAGTCGAGGTCGCCAGCGTGGACGGCATGGCAGAACTGCGCGTGCGCGACAGCGGCCCGGGCATCCCCCCGGAGCGCCGGCCGCTGCTGTTCCGGCCGTTCGAACGGCTGGGTGCCCCCGGCAAGGGCGCAGGGCTCGGCCTGTACATCTCCCGGGGTCTCGCCGAGGCGCACGGCGGATCGCTGCGCCTCGGCGAGGACACCCCGGACGGGCTGACTACGTTCGTCCTGCGCCTGCCGGCGGCGACCTGAACGCGCGCGCGCACTCCTTCAGGTCCAGCTTCTGGGCCTGGCCGCGGTCCACCGTCACCTGGGCCGTCTGGAGCACGTCCCCATCGGGCGTCTCGCACGTGAGCGTGTAGGACTCCACCACGCCGCCGCCGAAGACCTCCTCACGGTCCACCGGGTACAGCCCGGCGGTGAGCGTGAACGTCGGCGAGACCGAGGCGTAGTTCACCACGCGGATCACGTAGTCCCCGGCGTCGGGCAGGTCGACGATGGCCTCCTCCTTGTCCCCGATGAAGTTGCCGGAGCTGCCCACCTCGATCAGCTCGCCGCCCGGGCCCTTCTGGTACACGTACAGGTCCAGGTCGTCCGGCGTCGGCCAGTCGAGGTTCACCTTCAGCGCGCCGACGCCCTCCTCCGGCATCGGGAAGTCGAAGTCGACGTGGTCGCCGGGCCGCCAGCCGGCCTCGGTGTGCTCGACGACCTCCTCGCGGGTCGGCGTCTCGGCCAGGACGCGCACGCGGTGCTCCATGACCTCCGGCCGCGTCGACGGGTTCACGTGCCACTCGAACGGCCGGTTGCCGGTCACGTGCAGGACCGACTCCAGGCGGTCGTCCACGGTCAGGGCCGGGTCGGACGTCTTCGTGTCGAACTCCTTCACCAGGCGCAGCACCGCCCCGTCGGGCGCCTTGCCGCTCAGCACCGCGTGGTGCGCCGGGTCGGCGGCGTTCTCCAGCGCGAGCAGGAACGCCTCGCGGTTGCCCTTGCCGGCGTAGAAGCCGTGGCCGACGTACTGGTCCACGGTCTCGCTGAACGGCGGGTGGAACTCGTCAGGGCCGATCTCGAACGTGTAGCCGTAGCCGCCGGTGGCGTTGTACGACCAGTCCTCGGTGGTGCCGTCCGTGTCGTAGAGCTGCCAGCCGTGGATGTTGCGGTAGCCGTTCTGCGCGGCCATGCGCGCGCCCAGGTCCTTCATCGCGGCCTCGTCCACCGTCTCGCCGGCGGCCCGCGTCCCCGGCGGGCGCAGGATCAGGTTCGAGTACGTGTGGTTGGTGATCAGCGTGGTCACGTGGCGGGAGGAGACGAAGTCGCGGACGTTCTGCGTCTCCGGCTCGGAGAACGGCGCCGGCCCGCGGTAGTCCGGGTCCGCGAACAGGTCCGAGGAGCCGCCGCCTCCCCACAGCCCGCCGTAGTTGCGGTTCAGGTCGATGCCCGTCCCGAACCCGCCGGGGCTGGGTGCCTCGCAGGACAGCGGCGGCGTGGGCTGGTCGTCCCACAGCCGGCAGTTCTTGCGCTTGTAGGCGTTGCCGGGCGTGCCCAGGACACCCACCAGGCCGCCGGTGTCCTCACCGTGGGCCGCAAGCTCGTCGTCCACCTGGCGCAGGTCCGCGATGTCGCCCCACTTGCGGCTCTGGTCGAAGCCGTCCGGGTTGACCACCGGGACCACCACGACGCGCGTGCGCTCCAGCAGCGAGCCGATGCGCTCGTCGCCGGCGTGCTGGACCAGGTCCAGCGCGAACTCCATGGAGTGCTCGCCGGACGGCCACTCGCGCGCGTGGTGCAGGCCCATCATCAGGAACGTCGGCTTGCCGTCCCCGGTCGCGTCCACGTCGCGGCTGATCTCCACGCCGAGGACCTCACGACCCTCCAAGCTGGTGTGGGGGAGCGTGACCAGTCGCACCAGGCCGGGGTTGTCCTCCGCCAGGTCGCGCAGCTCCCGCTCGTAGTCGGCGAGGTGCCGGTAGCTGT
>DATMKC010000152.1:0-3435 GCA_035553555.1 Egibacteraceae bacterium
GAGCGTGCGCGGCGCATCTCGGCCACCACCGCGGACAGCGCCGCGGATTCCGGGACGGCCAGCGCCCGGCTCATCAGCGTGCGCACCGGGACGCCGTCGCGGTCGCCGGGCGCGTGGCGCAGCAGGTCCTTGGCCTGCACCACGCCCAGGATCTCGTCGCGGTCGGCGTCGACGACGGGGAAGCGCGAGTGGCCGCTGCTGGCCGCGACGGCGCGCAGGTCGGCGCCGGTGGCGTCCGCCGGCACGCTGCTCACCTGCGGGCGCGGCACCATCACGTCGGCGGCGCGCAACTGGCGGAACTCCAGGGCCCGCGTCAGAAGCTGCGCCTGGTCCGCGGTGAGGTGCCCGCCGGAGGAGGACTCGACGATGATGAGCTCGAGCTCCTCCGGGGACACGCCGGTCTCCAGGTGCTCCACCGGCTCGATGCCCAGCGCCCGCAGCAGGGCGTTCGCCGAGCTGTCGAAGATGCGGATCAGCCAGCCCGCCAGGCGCGTGTACAGCAGCGTCGGCGCGGCCAGCCGACTCGCGAACGTCTCCGGGCGCGCGATCGCGAGGTTCTTGGGCGCCAGCTCGCCCACCACCATCTGCAGCATGGTCGCCAGCACGAGCGCCACCGTGGCGGCCAGGCCGCCGCGCGCGCCCTCGGGGACGCGCGCCAGCGTGAGCGCCGGCGCGAGCAGCTCGGCGATGATCGGCGTGGCGATGAAGCCGAGCACCAGCGACGTCGCGGTGATGCCGAGCTGCGCGCCGGACAGCACGAACGACAGGCGCTGCACCACGCGCACGGCCCGGGCGGCGCGCGGGTCACCCTCGGCGGCCCGCTCCTCCAGGTGGCTGCGGCGCACCGCGACGAAGGCGAACTCCGCCGCGACGAAGTACGCGTTGCCCAGGATGAGGGCGAGGATCGCGAGAAGGCCGAAGGGGCTGGTCATTCCCCGCGCAGGCTACTGCGGCGGCGGCTCGGACGCCGTGGGCGACGGCGACGGGCTGGCGGTGCCCGTCGGCTCCGGCGACGGCGACGGGCTGGGGCTGGTGGTGTTGCGCTCGACGGTGCGCGGCTCCGGCAGGTAGCGGGTGAAGAAGCGCTCGCGCTCCTCGCGGCCGTCGGGGAACTTCAGGATGCGGGTGACCGTGATGTCGAAGCCCTCCCGCCCCTGGCTCACCACGCGCTCCTCGCCGGGTGCCAGCGCCGGGTTCTCCTTGTATTTCGTGGGCGGCGGCTTCACGTTGGTGCGGCCCCCGGTGACCTCGCTCACCTCGACCCACTTTGTGCCGTAGAAGGTCACGGTCACCGACGTGCCGCTGGTCGCCGCCTTGACCAGGATCCCGTGCGGGGAGTTGTTGTGGACCTTGAGGTCCACGTTCGGCCAGTTCAGCGTCGCCTCGCGCCCCACCGGGTAGCGGCTGATGTAGTAGCTGTGCGCCTTGTACTGCGGGATCGCGTAGCCGCCGAAGAACGCCGCGTTGAACATCGTGGTGGTGAACTGGCTGACGCCGCCGCCCACCTGCTCGACGAACTCGCCGTCGTAGATCGCCCCGCCCGTCGTGAAGCCCTTGGCCACGGTGCGCTCGCCCAGGTGGCCGTTCAGCGAGAACGTGTCGCCGGGCTCCAGCACGACGCCGTCGACAAGCTCCGCCGCGCGCTGGATGTTGCGCACCCGGCTCTGGCAGCACGGGAAGTTGGTGGTGAACGTGGACACCTGCTCGGTGATGCCGAGGCTCCGCGCCTCCTGGGTGGTGAGCTCCGGCTCGGTCACCTCGCCGTCCAGCTCGGCGCTGCGCTCGCCGGCGCCCAGCGCCAGCTCCCGCACCTGCTCCGCCGCGGCCTCCGCGTCGAAGCGGAAGCCGTCCCTGGACTCCACCACGGACACCGAGCCGCCCGAGACGGCGAACGTGGCGTCCACCGGCTCCTGCTCGATCGACGTCATCACGTCGGCCGGGATCTGCGCCTCCAGGGCCTCCGGCGAGACCCGCAGCTCCAGGGACACCTCGTCGTCGTGCGTCACGCGTTCCACGGTCAGCACCGCGCCGAGGTCCTCCGGCGTGAGCGTCAGCGTCACGTCGCCGCGGCGCAGCTCCACCGACGCGGCCAGCGCGCGCCGCGCCGCCTCCTCGACCTCGTCCACGTCGGCGGACGTGGTCAGCGGCTCCAGCGGCGCGGTGCGCGCGCGCACCTCCGAGCGGCCGTGGAACAGCGCGTCCAGGACGTCCTCCCGCAGGGCGTCGCGGCGCACGTCCGCGCCCGGCTTGGGCTCCACGCGCGCGACCGAGGCGCCCTCGAACGCCAGCGAGCCCTCGATGGGGTCCACGCGCAGCCGGCGCTGCGCCTGCTCCAGCCAGTCGCTCAGCCGCTCCTGGTCCACCTCCTGGACCGCCTCGACCGTCGTGGTGCCGAAGAAGGCGCGCACCTGGTCGGCGAACGCCGCGAACGGGTTGAGCTGGCGCCCGCGGCGCAGCACCGCCTTCACGGTGCCGTCGACGTCCAGCGAGTAGCCCAGTTCCGCGCCGGTCGCGGCCACCGTCGCCTCCTCGGTCGCGCCCGCCGACGGGACGGGCGCGCGCACCACGGTCACCGACTGGGCGGTGCGCTCGCGCGCGAGGTCGCTGACCAGGTCGTGCAGGCGCGCGCCGTTCATGCCGGAGACGTCCTGACCGTCCAGGTGCACGCCCGGCAGCGCGCCGGCGCGGGCGACGCGCAGGCCGAACGTGAGCAGCAGCATCACGCCGAAGGCGATCCCGACGACGCGCAGCGCGGGCACGGCGTAGCCCCGCGCGCGCGCAAGCGCCGCGGAGCGGAAGGAGGGTTGCGGGGTGTCCACCATGGGGCGGGGCCAGGGTAGCAGCGGGTTTTAGCCGTGCCGGGGTGGCGCGACGCCGCATCCAGGGGCTTTGCGCGGGACCCGCGCGGGCACCCTGGCCGTTCGGGCAGGTGCGGGTTTTGAAGTGCCTGCCCGTGTTGCTTAGCCTGATGACGGCCATTCGCCAGGGACCCCTTCCACCGCAGGTGTTCCTGGCGCGCCCCTGAAGCCGCGCCCCGCAGCGGGCGCGCAGACGTATGGAGAGTCATGCCGGTACGCCGTCTTCGCCTGGGCGCAGTGCTGGTGCTGGTGTGCGCGCTGGTCGCGTCGCTCGCCGCGCCGGCCGGTGCGGCCTCCAGCGAGGTCCGGCGCCTGCGGCAGACGAAGGCGCGCATCGCCGAGGTGCAGCGCGAGATCGGCAAGGTCAAGGCGCAGGCGGCGCAGAAGGAAGCGGCGCTGGCCGCCGCGCAGCGCCAGGTGAACACCATCCTGGACGCGGTCGCCTCCGCGGAGGAGGCCGTCGCCCGCCAGGAGGCCGCGGTCGAGGCGGCGCGGGTGCGCCTGGAGGAGCTCCGCGCGGAAGAGGAGCGCCGCCGCCAGGTCCTGCGCAGCCGCACGCTGCGCCTGTACAAGCAGG
>DATMKC010000153.1:0-3128 GCA_035553555.1 Egibacteraceae bacterium
GCCGCGGGCGAGGCCCGCTGTGCCGCCGCTGCGCCCCTTGCCTCGCGCGGGGTCGCGGCCCTAGCGTGCAGCGGCGGCACAGCGGGCCTCGCCCGCGGCGGCGCAGGCTCCTTCGGTCTATGCCGGAAGCTGTCCAGGGCCGGCTGCGCGCGTCGACGCGCGCCGTGCCTCCGCACCAGAAGCCTTCGCCTCCGGGCGCGGGGCGACGGCGGGCTCCAGCGATGCGGCCACGCCCAGCAGGTAGCCTTGCAGGTGGTCCGTGCGCGACTGCAGCTTGAGCAGGACCTCCTCGATGCCGTGGATGGCGCGCAGGGCCTGGTCGCCGCCGCGCGCCGCGCGCAGCACGCTCACGTAGTTGTTGAGCGCCTGGATGAGGTTCCACTGCTCGTGGAACATGGCGCGCACGTCGCGCGAGAGGTCCTTCGGCAGCGCCTGCGCGGCCGGCGCCTCCTCGTGGGTGGCGAACACGCGCTGCAGCAGGCGCTCGAGCTCCTGCGGGCTGAACGGCTTGGCGAGGTAGCCCCAAGCGTCATGCCGGCTGGCCGTGGCGGCCACGTCGGCGTGGGCGCTGAAGAACACGAGCGGCACGTCGGCGGTCTTCGGGTTCAGGCGGAGCGCCGCGACGAGGCCGGCCAGGTTGAGGCCCGGCATGCGCAGGTCCTGCAGCAGGAGCCCGGGCTGCTCGCGTTCGACGACGTCGACGACAAGCGAGGGGTCGTCCACCGTCACCGGCGTGTAGCCGAGGGCGCGGACGATCATCGCGGTCGACTCCAGCACGTCGGGCTCGTCGTCGACGATGACGACCTTCCCGCGGCGTCCCTGGATCGGGCTCACATGCAGGCGTTGGAGAGGGAGCTAAAGACGCGTGTTGGAAACCGGCGCCAGGAAACGGGGAGAAGTGCCCGCATCTGGCAAGGAAACCGAGGATTCCTCCTGTTGGACCGCCGCCGGGCCGCGGACGCGGGGTGTTGTCCGCGCGCTGGCCGGGGCGTGGTGCTTCCTGCCACCGCGCGTGACGAGGCGCCAACATGCTGTCCTACCCGCTGCTCCCTCGCCACGCCGCCCGGAGCGGCCGGCCGGGTCCCTGCCGCTGCGCACGCGGGATGACCGCAGGCCCGTCTGCCTCCGCCGCTCGCGCCTGGACGCGCCCACCTCGCCCTGCGACGTCGGCCCTTGCCTCGCGCGTGCGCAAGGTGACTGGCGCCAGCCGGTCGTGCTCTCCTCCCACGCCGCCCGTCCTGCCGCGCGTGGGCCGGCCTGCGACTTGCGGCCTGCCCTCGCGCGAGCGAGCGGCCGATGCTCGGCAGGGCGAAAGGTCCTGCGCGCAGGGCGGGAACGTGTCCAAGATACGGCTAAATCCGAGATTCTGGGGAAAGCCTCCGGTATAGAACTCCTCGGTTCCGACTAAATCGGTCGAGTCACGGAGCGAGGGTTGGAGCTGCCGCAGCCTCCGCGGCAAAGGCGGCTCTTGCGGCGCGGAAAACGCGCCCGAAACCAACCCAACACGTGAGTTCCATGACACGACTTCGGACCAGTGCTCTCTGCCTTCTCTTCCTGACAGCCGCCACCGTACCTTTCGTGCTGGCGCAGGAGACGGACGAAGAGCCTGCCCCGGCCGCGGCCGGCGTGCCGATGCGCTTCGGCATGGACGCCAACTCCGTCTCCGCCCAGGCAGCAGCCGGCGTGAAGCCCGACTACGGCACCATGTGGCTCGGCCCCTGGACACTGACCTCGGGATGGGGCGGACCCAACAGCCAGCTCACCTCGATGCGCAACGCCGGCGTCACCCCGGCGATCCACTTCTACTACTGGGGCGACGACATCTCGCAGTCCTGCCTGAAGAACGGCTGCTACTCGTCGCTGCACAGCGCGCAGAAGGACCAGGCGGGCTGGCAGCTGCTTGCCGAGCAGATGGTGGACAACCTGAACGCCCGCATGGGCGGCGAGCCGGTCGTCATCTTCATGGAGACCGAGTTCAACAAGGCCGACGTCCAGACCTGGGAGCCGCTTGACGCGATGCTCGAGGAGAAGGCCCGCTTCATCAAGCAGGGCTACCCCAACGCGCAGATCGTCCTGGCCATCGGCAACTGGAACAGCCCCGCCTGGAAGACCTGGGACCGCGCGGCCGCCGCAAGCGACTACGTGGGCATCCAGGGCATGCGCGGCAGCACCCGCGACTCGCTCTCGCACTACCTCAACCTGTACGAGGCGAGCCTCTCCGGCGCCCGCACCCTGCAGGGCCTGTTCGGCAAGCCCGTCTTCCTGACGGACATCGCCCTCAGCTCCTACCCGGAGCCCGAGTACCTCGGCCACCAGCAGTCCGAGCTGAAGCAGTTCTTCGACAACCTCCCGGCGCTCAAGGACGCCGGCGTGGAGGCCATGCTGTACCGCGGGTGGCGCGACAACCCCACCATGAACCTGGCCAACTACTACGGCCAGGCGGAGCGCCACTGGGGCCTCAACTACGCCTACAGCACGGGCGCCATGAAGCCCTCCGGGCATGTCTGGGTGGCCGGCGTCAAGGATGAGCGCGCCGCGATGGCGAACGTCGCCCCGGTCGCGCGCTTCCAGGCCGCCATGACGGACATGACCGTCGAGGTGGACGCGCGCACCAGCAGCGACGCCAACGGCGACGCCCTGACGTACTCCTGGCGGTTCGGCGACGGCTCCACCGCGACCGGCGCCACCGCCCGCCGCACGTACGAGGCGCCCGGCAGCTACACGGTGACGCTCACCGTCCATGACGGACGCGCGCAGGCGACGACCTCCCGCACGGTGCAGGCGGTCCTGCCGAACCGGCCTCCCGCCGCCTCCTTCACCGCCACCACGACGGACCTCGCCGTCGCCCTGGACGCCCGCGCGTCCTCGGACGCCGACGGCGACGCGCTCCACTTCGCGTGGGAGCTCGGCGACGGCCGCACGGCCACCGGCGCCACCGTGTCGCACACCTACGGCACCGCCGGCTCCTACGTGGTCACCCTCACGGTGACCGACGACCGGGGCGCCTCGACCACGGCGAGGACGCTGGTCACCGTGGCCCCGGCCCGGGTGAACCAGGCTCCGACCGCGGCCTTCACCGCCACCGGGCGCGACCTGGACGTGGCCGTCGACGGCACCGCCAGCGATGA
>DATMKC010000154.1:0-2153 GCA_035553555.1 Egibacteraceae bacterium
GTCATGGGCATGATCGTCACCACCGTGCTGCTGATGGGCGCCACGTTCCTGCTGCGCGCGCGCTGGCAGCTCCCGCGCCACACGCTGCTGTTCCTGTTCACGGGCTTCGCCCTGCTGATGTCCGGGCTGCACGGCTTCCGCGAGGTGGCGCTTGTGCTGCCCGCCGCGCTCGCCGGCGCGCTCGCCGACGCCCTCGACGGGCAGCGCGCGTCGTCGCGCACCATCGGCGTGGCGGTGCCGACGGTGCTCTGGCTGGCGTGGTTCGCCACGTACGCGGCGCTGTGGGGCCTGGACTGGACGCCGGAGCTGTGGCTGGGCGCGGTGGTGTTCGCGGCGTTGGCCGGGCTGGGCCTGAGCTACCTCACCGACCCGCCGCGCGCCCTGCGCGCGCTGGCGCCGGAGGCGCAGCCGCAGGAGGCGGAAGCGCCGGTGCCCGTGGCGCGCTGACCCTCGACGCCGCTTGCCGTCCCCCGCGATACTCGGACGCCAGCGGTGCGGCAGGGGGTGGCATGACGGCGACCGGCGAACTGGAACGCGGACGGCAGTGCTTCCAGCGGCGCGCGTGGGCCGACGCCTATGCCGCGCTGAGCGCCGCGGCCGCCCGCTCCCCGCTGGACCCGGAGGACCTGGAGCGCCTGGCCACGGCCGCGCGCCTGGTGGGCCAGGACGCCGCGTGCGCGGACGCCCTGGAGCGGGCACATCACGCCTTCCTCGCCGGCGGCGACGGGCCGGCGGCGGCGCGCTGCGCCTTCTGGCTGGGCTTCGGCCTGCTGCAGCAGGGTGACACCGCGCGGGGCAGCGGCTGGCTCGCCCGCGCCGAGCGCGTCCTGGCCGACGGCCCCCCCGGCACCGTGCTGCACGCCTACCTGGGCATCCCGGCCGCGCTGGCCGCGGTGGGGCGCGGCGAGTTCGCCGACGCCCACGACCGCTTCGCCGCCGTCGCCGAGGCAGGCGAACGCCACGGCGACAGCGGCCTGGTGATGCTCGCGCGCCACGGCCAGGGCCGCGCGCTCATCCGCATGGGCGAGATCGAGCGCGGCGCCGCGCTGCTGGACGAGGCGATGGTCGGCGTCACCACCAGCCCGGACATCTCCCCGGTGTTCGCCGGCATCGTCTACTGCAGCGTCATCGAGGCCTGCCACGAGATCTTCGACCTGCGCCGCGCCGGCGAGTGGACCGACGCGCTCACCCGGTGGTGCGCCGCCCAGCCCGGCCTGGTCCCCTATCGCGGGCAGTGCCTGATCCACCGGGCGCAGATCCTGCAGTTCCACGGCGCGTGGGCCGACGCCGCCGGGGAGGCCGACGCCGCCTGCGACCGCCTGGCCGACCCGCCGGGCCAGCCGGCGCTGGGCCTGGCGTACTACCAGCGCGCCGAGCTGCACCGGCTGCGCGGCGAGGCGCGCCCGGCCGAGGAGGCCTACCACCAGGCCGCCGTGCACGGCCGCGACCCGCAGCCCGGGCTGGCGCTGCTGCGGCTGGCCGAGGGCAACGTGGAGGCGGCGCGCGCCGCCGTCCAGCGCGCGCTGGACGAGACCCGGGAGCGCGGCGCGCGCCTGCGCCTGCTGGCCGCCCGCGTGGAGATCGCGCTGCCGCACGACCAGGAGGCGGCGCGCGCCGCCTGCGAGGAGCTCGCCGCCATCGCCGAGGTTTTCCCCGCGCCGTACGCGCGTGCCGTCTCCGCCCACGCCGCCGGGGCCCTGCGGCTGGCCGATGGGGACGCGGCGGGTGCGCTGAGCCTGCTGCGCGACGCCCGCGCGGTGTGGCAGGAGCTGGACGCGCCCTACGACGCGGCACGCGCGGGCGTGCTGATCGGCCAGGCGTGCTGGAGGCTGGGCGACCACGACGGCGCCGCGACGCACTGGGACGCCGCCGAGGCGGTGTTCCGCGAGCTGGGCGCCATGCCGGACCTGGCGGGGCTGCCACGGCCGGACCGCCAGGCGCGCGAGCAGGCGCCCCGCGGCCTGACCCGCCGCGAGCTGGAGGTGCTGCGGCTGGTCGCCGCCGGGCGCACCAACCGCGAGATCGCCGAGGCGCTGGTCATCAGCGAGCACACGGTGGCGCGCCACGTCCAGAACATGTTCACCAAGCTGGGCGTCACGTCGCGTACCGCCGCGGCGGCGACCAGCCGCAGCACCTCCAGCTCGCGGCGGGTC
>DATMKC010000155.1:0-3901 GCA_035553555.1 Egibacteraceae bacterium
GTGTGGATCCCCGGTGAGCCAGGCCACCACCGGTGGTCGGCAGCGGTGCGGGAGCCGGCGGCCCGGCGGCCGGGGCCACCGAGGCGCTGGCGCCGGCCTGGGCCGCGCCGACCTCGATCTTCAGGTTGCCGTCCAGCGCGTTGACGCTCACGCCACCGGCCTGGAAGGCGCCGGCCTCGGCCTTGGTCGTGCCCAACCCCACGCAGGTGTACAGCGGGGTGCCCTCGCCGGCGCAGGTGTACTCGCCGGCGGGGACCCCGTGTTCGTCGTAGGCGCCCGTCACCGGATTGAAGATCTTCAGTAGGACGGCGGCCGCGTTGCCTTCGGTCTTGCCGGCGCTGTCCGCGTAGGCGCGGCTGGAGCCGATCTCCACGATGATCAGGCCCTCGGGAGCCACGACGTCGCTCGCGGCGGTGGGGCTGATGACGATCTGCGCGCCCTTGGCGATGGCCTCGGCGGTGGTGAGCGTGCCGTTGTCGGTCACGGTGCTGAGCGACGGCAGGAGATCAATCTCCACCAGCGGGTTCTCGTCGATGTTCTCGACCAGGGAGTCGAACGACTGCTTCAGGCGCTGGCCGAGCTCGCCGCTCGGGTCGCCCTCGGCCAGCGGGCCGAACAGCTGCTCGGAGACCTGCTTGAGGCCGTCCACGACCGGCGCCGCGTTCTCCGCGATCGTCTGCGTGGCCGTGAGCTCGAGGTGGAGCAGGTCGGTCTCGCCGGAGGCGCCGCCGGTCGCCGCCTTCGCCACGGCCCTGCCCAAGTGGGCGATCGCGAGCGGAGCCGTGTCCTCGGGCAGCGCGCCGTTCGGCTCGCCGACGGCCTCGCCGGGGCCCTTGGGGGCGGAGGCCAAGGCGTCGTTGACGCCGACGACCGTGGCCGCGTGGGCACACGCGACCTGGTCGGCCGGGCAGTTGGGAACCTCCTGCGCGGCGTCGGAACGGATCGCGACGGAGGTGTGACCGAGCTGCAGTTGCTGGCCGCCGACGAGGACCTGGGCCGACGTCCCGGTCGCGGTGGCGGCGTAGGTGCGCGTCTGCGCTTGGGCCGGAGCCGCCGCCAGCAAGAGTGCGCCCAGGAGAAGCGCCACGGAGCGGATCTTCATATCGATGTACCCCCCAGGGAGCGGATGCCCCCGGCAGCTCGTCGTCTTCGGGTTTGGTACGGATCGCCGCAATCTTTGATTACGGCCGGTTGCGCTCGGGATGGGTGTCCGTTGCGCGGATCTACCTCTCGTAACGACCCTCCGGCCGGGGGGTTACGCCCGTCGAGGCAATCAATCGCTGAAAGATACCGGGAATGAGGCCCTTTTGCGAAAGGGACATGGCCCGTTCGGACAGGGTCGGCTGGCTGGTCACGCAGCGCAACCTTCCCATCACGCGTGGAGGGCGAAACCTGTGGCGCCCTCAAGCGGCATCGGCTCCAGCCCCGCCTCGGTCGCCGCCTGGGCGCAGGCGGCGACCCAGCGCTCCGCCGGCGCGCGGCCGAATGGTCCCAACGCATGGACGCCCCCGTCTGGAGAGAACACCTCGACCCGCACGCTGCCGCGCCGCAGTCCCGGCGCCGCCACCGCTTGCACCTGCTGGATCTCCTCCCAGCGCAACTCCGTCTCACGCCGTCCGCGCCGCAGCCACAGGCCCTGCACGGACAGGGCCAGCTCGGAGCGGCCGGCGGTCAGCCACAGCACCCGCAGGTCGCCCTCGGCGTGCAGCCGGGTGCGGCCGGCGGCGGAACTCATCACCAGCGCCATGCGCGCAAGACTACGGGATCAGGCCCGGAACGGTGATGAGGCGAGAAACGCGGCCTCCGCCTCGCCGAGCGGCGTCGCCGCCGGGGCGTCGCCCATCAGCTCCTGGGAGATGCGGTGCCAGTTCGCCGTGGCCCCCAGTCGCCCCAGGATGGAATTCACACCCAGCTGGATGCGGTTCAGCAGCAGATAGTCCGGCGGCATGTTGAGCTTGCGCAACAGGTCGAACCAGCCGGCGCGAGGGTCCGACGTCGTGCGGTTGACCTCGCGGGCGAACTCCGGCGTGTAGGTGAACGGCTCGTCGGCCACCACGGGGGCGTTGAACAGCCGGAACCAGGCCAGCAGGCGCTCCGGGTCCACGTCCTGGCCCTCGCGGACGAAGCCGGCGTCGGTCAGCGCGGCGACGAGTTCCGCGGCGTCGCCGTCTATCACCGCCCGCACCTGCCGGTGGATGCGGTCCCGCGCGGCGCTGGTGAACGGCTTGACGCTGCCGAAGTCCAGGAACGTCACCGTGCCGTCCCAGCGGCCGGCGCCGTCCAGCGGGAACAGGTAGTTGCCGGGGTGCGGGTCGCCGTGGAACAGCCGGAAGCGGTGCAGCGAGCCGAACGTGAAGCGGAAGATGATCTCGGCGGCCCGCCGGCGCTGTGCCGCGTCGGCCTGCGCCAGGAACGCCTCGAAGTCCAGGCCGCGCATCAGCTCGGCGACCAGCACGCGGGGCCGGCACCAGTCCGCCAGCACGGCCGGCACGCGCACGAACGGGTGGCCGTCGTAGCGTTCGGCGAAGGCGTGCTGGTAGGCGGCCTCCCGCTGGTAGTCCAGCTCGTCGGCGATGCGCAGCCGCAGTTCCTCCAGCAGCGGCTTGACCTGGAGGTTCGGCATTGCCAGCCGCGCCATGGGCGCGAACGTCTCCGCGTTCGCGAGGTCGGCCTCCACCGCCTCGGCGACACCGGGGTACTGCACCTTGACCGCGACCTCGGTGCCGTCCGGGAGGGTGGCGGCGTGGACCTGGCCGATGCTGGCGCTGGCCAGCGGCGTGCGCTCCCAGCGCGCGAACACCTCCTCCGGCGGCGCGCCGAACTGCTCGCCGACCACCTCGGCGATGCGCTCGGGGTCCAGCGGCGGCGCCGCGGCGCGCAGTTCGGCCAGGACGTCGTGGTACACGGCCTGGATCTCCGGCGGCAGGTCCAGGTCCACGAAGCTGGCGAGCTGGCCGAGCTTCATGGCGGCGCCCTTCATGCCGCCGAGCACCTCCAGCAGCCGCTGCGCGGTCTCGGCGTGGAAGCGCTGTTCCGCCGCGTCGTCGCCCGTGAGCCCGCGCATCCAGGCGCCCATCGCGCCCGCCCCCGTGGACGCCGACAGCTTGGCGATGTTGGCCCCGCGACGCAGCCGGCCGGCCTGGACGCCCGGCGCCTCGCCGCTGCGGCGGCCGTCGTCTGCGGGGCGGCGTCGGTCGGGCATGGCCCCAGTATGCTGCGCGGGTCGGACCCAGGGAGAGCGGAGGCCGTGAGGGTGCGCAGCCGGTACCGGATCCTCGACCTGGTCCAGTCGCTGGATCCCGAGCGCGACCACGAGCGCATCGTGCGCCTGTCCGGGCTGTGGGACTTCCCGTGGGACGGCGCGCGCGCCCTGGAGCTGGCGCTGTTCCGCACGTTCGCCGTGCCCAGCATCGGCGGCCTGCTGTACCGCACGGGCGAGTTCACCAAGCGGGCGCAGAAGCGCTACGACGACACCGAGCTGCTGATCGCCGAGTTCATCGAGCACGGCTGGTCCTCCGAGCGCGGCGCGCGCGCGATCGCGCGCATGAACGCCATCCACTCCCGCTACCGCATCGGCAACGACGACTTCCTGTACGTGCTGTCCACGTTCGTGTTCGAGCCGTCCCGCTGGAACGCGCGCTTCGGCTGGCGGCCGCTGAGCGCGGTGGAGCGGCGCGCCGGCTACGTGTTCTGGCGCGAGGTCGGCACGCGCATGGGCATCGCCGGCATCCCCGAGACGGCGGCGGAGCTGGAGGCCTTCAACGTCGCCTACGAGCGCGAGCACTTCCGCTACTCGGCCAAGAACGCCGCCGTCGCGCGGGCCACCATCGAGCTGTTCTGCTCCTGGTACCTGCCGCGGCCGCTGTGGCCGCTGGGAGAGCGGGCGGTGTGCGCCCTGCTG
>DATMKC010000156.1:0-17136 GCA_035553555.1 Egibacteraceae bacterium
GCCTTCCCGGCGGCCTGGACTTCGTGAACTGGGGCGGGCGGTGACGGCGACACTTCTCTCCGACACCGAACTGGAGCGCGACCGCCGCCTGGTGGAGGCGCATCAGGCGGGCGACGTCTCGGCGTTCGGACAGCTGTACCGGCTCCACCACGAGCGCTTGCTGCGCTTCTGCCAGCGCAAGACGCGCGACCCCCACCTGGCCGAGGAGATCGCGCAGGAGGCCTTCCTCAAGGCCTACCGCGCCCTGGACGGCCTGAACGGCGGCAAGCGCTTCTATCCCTGGCTGACCGTCATCGCCTCCCGGCTGGCTATCGACCATCACCGTCGCGCGGGCAGGGTCCAGCCCTCGGCCGCGATCGAGCTGGGCGCGGTCGACGACACCCATGAGCGCATGGAACGCCAGGTCGACCGGGAGCAGGTCCTCCAGGCGCTCGAGCGCGTGCGGCTGCGCCACCGCGAGGTCCTGCGGCTGCGCGACTACGAGGACCTGAGCTACGACGCCATCGCGCAACGGCTTGGCACCAGCCCGGCCGTGGTGCAATCGCTGTTGCACCGGGCACGCCAGGCCCTCCGGCGGGAGTATCTGGCGGTCACCGAGCACGCGGGCCTCGTCCCGCTGCTGGGTCCCGCGTGCGCCGCGCTCCGCCGGCTGCGCGCGCGTGCCGGGCGGGCGGCGTCCTGGCTGCCGGACCCCTCGGCCTTGGGCGCCCCGCTGGCCGCGGCCACACTGGCGCTGGGCGGCGCGCTGGGCGCGTGGACGGCACCCGCCCCGCAGGGCGCGGCCTCCTCGGGCTCGGCCGCCGCGGCGGTCGAGCCCGCCACCGGCCCTGCTGCGGCCCGCCTCGTGGCGCAGCCCGCGCCGGCGGTCGGCGAGCCGGCGGGCGTCCCGCCATCCCGGCAGGGACGAGGCCCTCGCGCGCCGGCCGAGGTGTGGGTGGGGCCGGCCGGGGCCGCAGAGGCGCGCGCGCACGGCGAGGACATGCCCGCCCGCGTGGACACCGGCCGGGCGATCGTCGCCGCGGACCCGGAAACCATTCTCGAGGACACGCTGCACGCGGCCGCCGGCCTGGTGAAAGGTCACTGACATGAGCATTCGCCGAGACCTCGCGGTGGCGCTGCTGCTGCTGCTGCTCGCGGCGCTGGGCGCCGTGCCCGCGCGGGCCGCGCTGGAGGCACCCGCCGCGGCGGCCGGGCGCTGGGGTTGCGTCGCGCTGGACGGGGTGGCCGGATTCTGCGTGAGCAGCCCCGTGGAGTCCTCAGGGCTGTAGGGCTCGTGACGAGCGGAACTTTCTTCCAAAAAGACCGAAAGGATCCCCCCGCTCGTCCGTTGGGACTCGTGCGGGGGGGCCGCCCAGGGTCCCGATGGCCGAGCCGACCGGGGGGACGGGTGCCTGGGCGGCCTTGCTTCATTTCCTCAGGGGCCAGGACCTGCGTCCGAGCCGTCCAGCCGCCCGCTCCGGCCGCACAACAATCGCTTTACCGGACACGTCCTTGCGCGTACTCTAAAATCCGGATACCGGCGCGACAAGGGGCCCGGGGGGGTTGATGAGCGCGCTTCTGGAGGCGATCGAGGACGAACGCGACCGCGGCCTGGTGGAGCGACACCAGGCCGGGGACGACGCCGCGTTCTCCGAGCTGTACGCCCTGCACTACGGCCGCCTGGTGCGGTTCTGCAAGCGCCTGGTGCGCGACTCGCATGTCGCGGAGGAACTGGCTCAAGACGCGTTCCTGCGCGCGTACACCTCGATGGACCGCCTGGCGGGCGAGCGGCGCTTCTACCCCTGGCTCACCGTGATCGCGCGCCGTCTGGTCATCGACCACGTCCGCCGTGACGGACGGGTGCAGCCGCACGCCAACGTGGAGCCCGTCCCAGCGGGCGCGACCGAGGACGTGGTCGTGCAGCGCCTCGACGGCGACCACCTGTTGACCGCTTTGGACCGCGTCCGCGACCGCCATCGCCAGGTCCTGCACCTGCGCGACTGGGAAGGGCTGAGCTACGAGGCCATAGCCGATCGGCTCGGCCTGGCCCCCACGGCCGTCCCTCCCCTGCTGCACCGGGCCCGCCTGGCGCTGCGGCGCGAGTACATGCTGGTCACCGAGGGCCGCGTCGCGGCGTTCCTGCCCCTGTCGGCGGTCACGCTGGCCGTGCGCCGGCTGCGCGACCGCGTCGCCCTGTGGACGAGCTGGCTGCCCGACGCCGGCGCGATCTCCGCTCCCATGGCCGGCGCGGTGCTCGCCGTGGGCGCGCTGCTCACCGTCTCGCCGGGCGCCGCGGACGCCGCGGGACACCGCGATGCGGGCACCGCCGCCGCGGTGGAGGACGGGCACGCAGCCGGCTCGCCGGCGCAGCTCGGCGAGGCGCCGCGCGACACGACCCACGGCCTCGGCGGTCGGCTGGAGAGGGTGCCTCCCCCGGCGCCTGGCGGCGAGCCGCGCGAGGTCCTCGTGCCCGACGTCGCCCACGTCACCCTGGACCCGCGACCGGACGCCGACGGCTCGCGCCCCCACGACAAGGAGCAGCCGATCTACCTCAATTTCGGGCCTGTCGGCTATGCCGGTGACCCGGAACGGACCGCGGGCCACTTCAAGGGTGTCGCGGAGGACCGCCTGCCATGACAACAGAACGGGGGTTACCCATGCGAGCACTGAAAGCCGCCGTACTGGGGCTTCTCGCCGCCACAGTGCTGTTGGCCGGCCTCGCCGGACCGGCGGCTGCCGAAATCGACTGCGTCTGGATCGCGGGCAACCGCGTCTGCGTGCCGCCGGAGTAGGCGCGCGGGCGATCACGGCGCGCGCCCACGGGATCCGTGAGGCGCGCGCCTCTTTCCCCGTATTCCCTGCCGCACGCCGCGCACGTACCTTTACGGCGCGAAGCATGGGGCGTAGGCTCGCATCCGGAACACGATGTGGGAAGGCACGGGGGAAATGGCCGCGGTGCTCAACGGCTCCGACCTGGAGCTGGACCGGGACCTGGTGGAACGGCACCAGGCCGGCGACGACGCGGCCTTTACCCAGCTCTACGCCCTGCACTACGGCCGCCTCGTCCGCTTCTGCCTGCGGCTGACGCGCGACCACCACACCGCCGAGGAGATCGCGCAGGAGGCCTTCGCCCGGGCCTTCGCCACACTGGACCGCTTCGGCGGCGAACGGCGTTTCTATCCCTGGCTGACCGTCATCGCGCGCCGCCTGGTGATCGACCATGCCCGCCGCAACGAGCGTGTGGAGACCAGGGCGCACGTCGACGCCGGCTTCGCCAGCCCCGCCGAGGACGTGGTGGTGCAGCGCCTGGACGGCCGTCACCTCACCTTCGCGATGGACCGCCTCACCGTGCGCCATCAGGACGTCATCAGGCTGCGCGACGCCGAGGGCCTGAGCTACGAGGCGATCGCCGAGCGCCTGGGCGTCCCCGTGACGACCATCCCGCCGCTGCTGCACCGCGCGCGCGCCACGCTGCGCCGCGAGTACGTGCGCGCGGACCGTGGCCGCGCCGCCTCCTGGCTGCACCTGTCACCGGTGATCGCCGCGGCCCGGCGGCTCCGCGACCGACTGGCCGTCTGGGGGTCGCACCTGCCGGACGCCAGCATGTTCGCGGCACCCATGGCCGGCGCCGTCCTGGGCGCGACCGCGCTCCTGGCACCCCAGGTCATGATGGGCGAGCAGGGCGACGTCCGGTTCGGCGCGTCCACGTTCGGCCTGCACGTTCCGGAGCGCCCGGGGGCGGGCCAGGCCGAGGCCGCCGGCTCGGCCACGCAGCCCGCAGAGCATGCCGGACAGGACCACCCGGCCGGCAACAGCAAAGACTTCGTCAACCCCAGCTACGCCCTGCGGGACGCGGGCGTCCGCCCGGAGGAGACGGTCCTGCGCTACGTCATGGACAGCGATCCCGCTACGTCTGATGAGCGACAGGACGAAGTAAGACGTATGCCGATCTACTACGAAGAGGAATACACCGGGATTTACCTAGGAGTCAATCCCGAGGCGGCCGTACATTGTGTGCAGTCGTCGTGGAGTTGCACGGAGACGACGAGGGAACGCGCGGGGTCCGCGCTGGGGCACTAGCCGAAGCCCCCCCGGGCCCTGCTGGGACCGGGGGGATGGACATGTCCAAGAAGCTGATCGTCGTTGCCGCGCTCGCACTCGCGCTTTTGCAGGCCACGCCAGCGCAAGCGAGCGCCTGCTGCATCATCTGCGTCGGGGAGCCTCCGAACGCGGTCTGCATCCTGCCGGGGTGCGACCCGAGCTGCACACCACTGGTCGCGTTAGCCCGGGACCAGGATTGGTGACATCTGAGGGTATGGCTGTACCCGAGGACCTGCTGGACATCTACTTCAAGGAGCTCGGCGGCGTCGAGCTCCTCACGGCCGCGGACGAGCAGGAGCTCGCCAAGCGCATGGAGGCCGGCCGCGCCGCGCAGGAACGCCTTGCGGCGGAGCGCGCCGGCACCGTCACGCTGTCCGAACGCGAGCGCGTCGAGCTGCGGACGGCCGCCGACGCGGGCGGCGCCGCCTTCGACCGCTTCGTGTCGGCCAACCTGCGGCTGGTGGTGAGCGAGGCCGCCAAGGTCGCCCGGCGCAGCAAGCTCGACCTGGGCGAGCTGATCCAGGAGGGCAACCTGGGCCTGATCAGGGCGGTGGAGAAGTTCGACTGGCGCCGGGGCCTGAAGTTCTCCACCTACGCGACCTGGTGGATCCGCCAGGCGCTCCAGCGCGGCATGGCCGGCAAGGAGCGCACCATCCGGATCCCCATGGGCGTGCACGCCAACCTCATGAAGGTGCGCGCCGCGGAGGCGCGGCTGTCCAACGAGCTGAACCGCCCGCCGTGCCTGGACGAGCTGTCGGACGCGACCAACCTCACCGAGGACCAGGTGCGCGCGGCGCTGGAGGCGGACTTCGCCGTGGCCTCCCTGGACAAGCCGGTCAGCGACGACCACGACGCGGCGGACCTCGGGGCGCTGGTGGCGCGCGCGTCCGACGCGCCCGCCGACGAGGTCATCGACCGCATGTTCGTGGAGGGCGTGTTCGACGTGGCGGCGCGCCAGCTTCCGCAGCGCTCCTGGTACGTGCTGCAGCGCCGCTACGGCCTGGACGGCTTCGAGCCGGCCACCCTGCAGGAGGTCGGCCGCGACATCGGCGTGTCCCGCGAGACGGTGCGCAAGATCGAGCAGCAGGCGCTGGCGCACCTGCGCGACGCCGTGCAGGTCGCCGCGTGACCTGACGCCCGTGCCGGGCCGCTAGCCTGGGGCCATGGCCCGCAAGAAGAAGGAACCCGGCAAGCCCGGCACGATCTCCCAGCTCCGCATGGCGTGGACGCAGTCGCGCGCCCTCGACTCGCGCCTGGCGCCCTACACGGCCGCGGCCGCGCTGCTCGGCTTCGCGGTGCCGTTCGTCATCCTGCTGCTGCTCGGCCGGCCCGTCCTCGGCGCGGTCGCCGGCGTGCTCGTGGCGGCGCTGGCCGCCCTGTCGCTTTTCGGCCGCCGCGCCTCCGCGGTCCAGCTCACGGCCATCGAGGGGCAGCCCGGCGCGGCCGCCGCGGTCGTGCAGTCGCTGCGCGGCATCTGGCGGCTCACGCCCGCCGTCGCCGTCACCCGCAGCCAGGACCTGGTGCACCGCGTCGTCGGCCGACCGGGCATCGTGCTCGTCGGCGAGGGCGCGCCCGCTCGCGTGGCGCAGCTCTTGGCACAGGAGAAGCGGCGCGTGGCCCGCGTGGCCAAGGACGTGCCGGTGCACGAGGTCAGCGTGGGCACCGGCAAGGGCCAGGTGTCGCTCGGCGACCTGCGCATGCACATGATGCGGCTGCCGCGCGCCGTGAAGCCGCGTCAGATCGGCGAGCTGGAGCGCAAGCTGTCGGCGCTGGGCGAGCAGAACATCCCGATCCCCAAGGGCCCCATGCCGACGCGGCCTCCGAAGCGGATGCGCTAGGCCGCCGAGGCGCTCCCGTCGCCGCCCGCGAGCGGCTTGAGCAGGTCCAGCAGTTCCCCCACGGTGTGCTGGCGTTGCAGCACGTGGCGCAGCGGACGCTCGGGATGGATCGCGTAGACGTTGCGCCGGCCGACGCGCCGCTTGTCGATGTAGCCGGCGTCGACCAGCTCCGACAGGATGCGCTGCGCCGCGCGCTCGGTGATGCCGACCTGGTCGGCGAGGTCGCGGACCCGGATCTCACGGTCCGCCGCCACACACAGCAGGACCAGTGCGTGGTTCGTCAGAAACGTCCAGCGCGCGTCGGCCGCAGGCATCCGCCCCTCCACCTCGACAAGTCCCGACCCATGATTCCCGAATTCACGCTGCTGAACCATGCCACCGCCTTCCGCCGCGTCAGGACGAGGACGGGATGATGGAGATGGAACCGTCCTTCTCCAGCACGGCGTACTTGATCTGCTCGAGCCGCTCCAGGCCCTGCGACGAGCGCGCCTTCTCCAGCAGGTCCGACTCGCTGACGCGCGCCTTGTCCATTCGGTCCTTGATCGGCTCGCCGTGCTCCAGCAGCACCACCGGCAGCCCCTCGACGTAGCGGCTGACGGCGGGCACACGCTGCTGGAACAGCGACATCCCGATGTCCATGAGCATCAGGGTGACGATCACGATGAACGCGTTCGTCATGGAGAAATCCTGCCCCAGCAGCCCCTGCTGCGTCGCCTCGCCGATGATGAGCAGCAGCACGAAGTCGAACGTCGTGGCCTGCGACAGCGTGCGGCGACCGCTCACGCGGAACACCACCAGCAGGAACAGGTACAGGGCGGCGGCGCGGATGACGGCGTCCATGGCGGTCTCCTAGGGCCAGATGAACTGGGAGAAGCGGACGGTCGACGTGCCGACCCGCACCTCGCCGCGCAGCGGACCCATGCCGTCGGCCTCAAGGTCGAACTCCAGGCGCGCGCGAGCGCCGGCTTGGGGGACCGCGAAGACGAAGCGCAGCAGGTCGCCGTTGGCCTGGACCTGCTCGGGTGACGGCGTGACGCCCCGCAGCCGCATGTCCTGGAAGTAGCGCGCCGGCACGTCGACGGTGACCTGGCCGTCACGGACGTGGGAGGCGTCCACGCGGATCGTCAGGCCGGCCTCCCGCCCACGGCGCGCCCAGCGCAGGTAGTCCACCGTCGCCGACTCGTCGGCGGACGCCGCCTCGGACCAGCTCAGCGGACCGGGGCCCAGCAGGCCGACGACGGCCGCCAGCACCAGGAGGCTCATGAGCGTCCAGCCGACCCGCTGGGCCGCCCATTCCCGCCACTGGAAGCCCGCGTCCTGGTTGATCTGCAGGTCCATGTCGCCCTCCGTCCGCGCACGCGCCGCGCGACCGGAGTGCTTTCCCGACCTCTGCTTGACGAAACGGGTTACAGGAACGGGCCGTTCGGCAGGTACGGGTGCATGGCGCCGAGGCGGCCGCGTGTGAACACCGCCGTGCCGGGGCGCACCAGCAGCCCGGCGCGGAAGAACACGTCGAAGGCCCAGCCCTGCTCCCCGGTCACGAAGTAGGTCGCCACGTCGCCGTCCGATTCGGCCAGTGCCGTCCACAGCAGGCGCTGCGCGGTCGCCGGTTGGTCGGCCGCCAGCAGCGCCGGGCTGCCCTTGAACGTCATCACGAAGCCGCGATCCCCCGCACCGTCGCTCACCCAGAAGCCGCCGTCGGGCCCTTCGGCCAGAAATGCGAGGTCCGGGCCGTGCGACGCGCCGCGCATGCGCCGGCCGAGGTCCGCGCACAGCTCGTAGTCCTCGGGGCGCCCCGGGCGCACGCCCGCGACCGCCGGGATCGCGGCGCGGCGCACGGCGCCCTTGGCCAGCGCCGCGGGCAGAAGGCGGAAGCCGGCGGCCCAGTAGCGCCGCCAGGCGAAGGGGTCCAGCGAGGCGGCGATGATGCCGTCCGGCCGGTCCCCGGCGTACGCCAGCGCGTGCCGCATCAGCTCGCGCCCGACCCCCTGGCCCTGCGCCTCGCCCCGCACCATCAACAGCGACAGGATCCACAGATCCTCGCGCAGCAGCGCGATCGCCGCACCGATCAGGCGCCCGTCGCGCTCGGCCGCCCAGCAGCCGCCGGCGTCGTGCGCGACGCTGTGGGCGATGCGGCGCCGGTGCGCCGCGAGCATGCGCTCGTCGGCCTGTGGCGGGTCGTCGTGGGCGCGTTCCGCGGCGGCGGCGAAGGCGTCGGTCGTCACGTCATAGACGTCGTCGGCCTCGTCGGCGCGCAGCGGCCTCACGTGGAAGGACGCCGTCACGCGGCGCCCTCCTGCCCGGCCGTCGGCTCCAGCGGGACGGGGGCGTCCCACACCTCGTCGTGGAACAGCGCCGGTGCGTCGCGGCCCTCCACCGTCACCACGACCTGGCGGGCGTCCGGGAAGTAGTGCGCGACCATCGCAAGGAATTGGGCCTTGGCCGCCTGGCCGCCGGCGCTGCCGAGCTGGTTCGTCGCCGAGATGCCCGCCCCGAAGTCCAGCACCGCCGTGGGGCCGCCGTCACGGTCTTCCACGCCGGCCGACAGCAGCCGCAACTGCACCCCCTCCAGCGGGTGCAGCAGGTCGACGGGGCCCTCGCCCTCCAGCGCCGCGAACGCCGCGCGGGCAAGTTCCTCCCGCGTGGGGTCTGGCGACAGGCCCCACGCCTTGCGGTGGCGCGGCTCCATGTCGGCCACCGTCGGCCCGTCCAGCGCCTCGGGGGCGAACCAGCCGGCCAGCCACACCGTGTCGACGTCCGCCTCGACCTGCGCCTGGGCCATCTCGACGTCGTCGTACCAGGTGGTGTCCTCGGGGGCCGCCGGCAACTCGCCGGGGACTGCCGCCTGGGTCTGGCCCTGCTGCCCGTCGGCGGGGCTCGGTGGCGTGCCGCCCGCGCACGCGACCATGCTGAGCGTGGCGAGCAGCACCAAGGCTGCGGGGATCGAGCGGCGCATCCATGCTCCTGTCGGTGTGGCCTCCGGCGCTTCGGACGCACGGGACAGCGGACAGGTTGCCATGGACCACCGCGCGCACGACAACAAGCCCGCGGTCTCACGGGCTCGCCGCAGTGCGCCGAATGGCCGGCGCCGCGAGGAACTGAGTGGCGTCCCGCCGGAGCGGCCCGCGCTCCTCTCCCCCACCGGAGAGGATCGTGGACGCCCGGCGCCACTGCCTCAGGCCGCCGAGGCGGCCAAGGGCACTAGATCAGCTGCTGGCCCTCGAGCAGGGCACGAACCTCCGACGCGCGGTACCGGCGGTGACCGCCGAGCGTGCGAATGGAGGACAGCTTGCCGGACTTCGCCCAGCGGGTCACTGTCTTGGGGTCGACGCGGAACAGCTTGGCCACCTCGGAAGGTGTCAGCAGCTCTTCGTCGACACTGGTCGTCGCTTTCACGTTGGCCCACCTCCACCTGTCCGCCCGACCGCGCCGGAGGCGGTCAATCCAAGCCGGACAAGCCCAACCGGGACAAAGCGTAAGGCCCAAGCGGGGGAGAAGGAAATACCCCATTCGCAGGAAATTTGTGACGTACGTCCGGACCCGTTGCCCCGCGCGGCCCCACGCGGGAGGATCACAGGCACCCATCCCACCGTTGCGACCAGGAGATCCGGCACATGGACTCTGTCGTTTTCGACCACTTCGACGGCCACGAGCAGGTGGTCTTCGCGGCCGATCCCGCGAGCGGCCTGCGCTGCATCGTGGCCATTCATTCCACCGCACTGGGACCCGGCCTGGGCGGCACCCGCTTCAAGGCCTACCCGACGGAGGAGGCCGCGCTGGTGGATGTGCTGCGCCTGTCGCGAGCCATGACGTACAAGAACGCCTGCGCCGGGCTCGACCACGGCGGCGGCAAGGCGGTGATCATCGGCGACCCGGCGGTGCTGCGATCCGAGGCGCTGCTGCGCGCGTACGGCCGTGTCATCGCGTCGCTGGGCGGCCGCTACATCACCGCGTGCGACATCGGCACCAAGCCCGCGGACATGTCGGTGATCCGCCACGAGACGCGGTGGGTGACCGGCATGGACCCTGCGGACGGCGGCTCGGGGGATTCCGGCGTGCTGACCGCCTGGGGTGTCTACGCCGGCATCAAGGCGTGCCTGCAGCACGTGTCCGGCGACCGCTCACTGGCGGGGCGCCATGTCGCGGTGCAGGGGGTCGGCAAGGTGGGCCGGCGGCTGGCGGAGCACCTGGCCGCGGATGGCGCGCGCCTCACCCTGGCCGATGTGGACGAGCCGGCGGTGCGCGACCTCGCGGCGCGGCTGAACGCGGAAGTCGTGCCCGTCGAGGCGGTCCATCGCGTGGACTGCGACGTGTTCAGCCCCAACGCCCTGGGCGCGGTGCTGAACGACGACACCATCCCGGAGCTGTCCTGCCGCGTGGTGGCGGGCGGCGCGAACAACCAGCTGGCCGAGGAGCGGCACGCCAAGCTCCTGCACGAGCGCGGCGTCCTGTACGCGCCGGACTTCGTGATCAACGCCGGCGGGGTGATCCAGATCAGCGACGAGCTGCACCCGGCCGGCCACTCACCCGAGCGCGCCAAGACGAAGACCGAGACGATCGCCGACCGCCTGCTGGAGATCTTCGCCCACGCCGAGGCCGAGGGCATCGACACCGAGCAGGCCGCCAACGCCGTCGCCGAGAAGCGCATCAACGCCGTCGGCAGATTGCGCAGCTTCTGGCTCTCGGAGTAGCGACGGGTCCGGCTCGGCATCCCTCGGAGCCTCTCCAGGGAACCCGCCTCGGCGCTGCGCGCCTCGGCACCCTGAGTGTCGGCTCCTCGGGCGCCGCTCCGGACCCCGCGTTGCTACTCCGCGTGCTGGTGCGAGCCTTCTTCAGCGTGCTGCGACTCGTGCTCGGCGATCTGGCGGCGCACGTCGTCCATGTCCAGCGCCTTGGCCTGCTGGATGAGGTCCTCCAGGGCTTCCTCCGGGAGGCTGCCGGGCTGGGAGTACAGCAGCACCTGGTCGCGGAACAGCATCAGGGTCGGGATCGACATGATCTGGAAGGCGGCGGCCAGCTCCTGCTCGGCCTCCGTGTCCACCTTGCCGAACACGGCGTCGGGGTGGCGCTCCGACACGCGCTCGAACACGGGGGCGAAGCTCCGGCACGGCCCGCACCACTCCGCCCAGAAGTCCACGAGCACCAGCCCCTCCGCGTCCAGCACGGTCTGCTGGAACGTGTCAGCGGTCAGCTCAACGGTGGCCATGCCTACTCCTCGCGTCTACGGCTACATCTGTTTGCTCCCCGGCCAACGCCCCGGGCATTCACCCTGTTCCATAGCGATGCCAGCGGTCGCGGCCGCGCCCGAGGAGCCGACACTCAGGGTGCCGAGGCGCGCAGCGCCGAGGCGGGTTCCCTGGAGAGGCTCCGAGGGATGCGGACGTGACCGCAGGACCCTATACGGACAGGCGAACGCCCGGGGTGTCGGTCACCGCACCACACACCCATGCGTCGACGCCGCGCTGCGCGAGCAGGTCCACCGCGGCGCGGCCGTCGGGCACGACGGCCAGCATGCCGGCGCCCATGTTCCAGACGCGCCAGCACTCGTCCTCCGCCACGCGGCCCCACTCCTGCAGCTTCCTGAAGACCGCTGGGATCTCGAACGTGGACGTGTCCACGGTGGCGCCGAGACCCTCCGGGAGGACGCGCGGGAGGTTGCCCGGGATGCCGCCGCCGGTGACGTGGCACAGCGCGTGCACGTTGCCGGACGCGGCCAGCGCCAGGCAGTCCTTGGTGTAGATGCGCGTGGGGCGCAGCAGCGCCTCGCCCAGCGGCATGCCCAGGCCGTGCTCGCCGTGCAAGTCCTTGCCGTCGACGATCCTGCGGATGAGCGAGTAGCCGTTGCTGTGCGGGCCGCTGGAGGCCATGGCCACGATCTGGTCGCCCGCCTGCACCCGCTCCGGGCCGAGCATGCGGTCGCGTTCGACGACGCCGACGCCGAAGCCGGCGAGGTCGTACTGGCCGGCCGGCATGACCCCGGGGTGCTCGGCGGTCTCGCCGCCCACCAGCGCGCAGCCCGCCTCGACGCAGCCCTGCGCGATGCCGGCGACGATCTCCGCCAGGTGCGCCGGGTCGAGCTTGCCGACGGCCACGTAGTCGAGGAAGAACAGCGGCTCGGCGCCGGTGACCACGATGTCGTCGACGACCATGGCCACCAGGTCGACGCCGACGGTGTCGTGGCGGCCGAGCTGGCGGGCCAGCTCGATCTTGGTGCCGACCCCGTCCGTGCCGCTGACCAGCACCGGGTGCTTCCAGCGGCCGAGGTCCAGTTCGAACAGGCCGCCGAACCCCCCGATGCCGCCCAGCACGCCGGCGCGGTGCGTGCGCGCGACGTGCTCCTTCAGCAGCTCGACGGACGCGTCGGCGGCCTCCAGCGACACGCCCGCGTCGGAGTAGGTGAGCCCGTCGCTCACCGGGCGGCCTTGGCGCCGAGCGTGCCGAGGACGTCCTTGCCCGCCTCGGCGTGCTCGCCGGGCACGGGGATGGGGTACTCGCCGTCGAAACAGGCGCGGCACAGCTCGTTCATCGGCCGCTTGCTGGCACTGACCAGCCCGTCCAGCGACAGGTAGGCCAGCGAGTCGGAGCCGACGAAGTCGCGGATCTCCTCGATCGTCAGGCCCGAGGCGACGAGTTCGGCGCGCGTGGCCATGTCGATGCCGTAGAAGCAGGGGTTGCGCACGGGCGGCGCGGTGATGCGCAGGTGCACCTCGGCGGCGCCGGACTCGCGCAGCATGGCCACCAGCTGGCGGGAGGTGTTGCCGCGGACGATGGAGTCGTCCACCACCACCAGGCGCTTGCCCTCAAGGATGTCGCGCAAGGGGTTGAGCTTGAGCCGGATGCCGAGCTGGCGCAGCGACTGGGACGGCTGGATGAACGTGCGCCCGACGTAGCGGTTCTTGACCAGGCCCTCGGCGTAGGGGATGCCGCTGGCCTCGCTGTAGCCGGCGGCGGCCGCGGTGCCGCTGTCCGGGACGGGGATCACGAGGTCCGCCTCGACCGGCGCCTCCTCGGCCAGGAGCGCGCCCATGCGGCGCCGCGCGGCGTACACGGACGTCTCCGGGAAGCGGTGGTCGGGGCGCGCCAGGTAGACGTACTCGAACAGGCAGAACGCCGGGGTCGCCTCGGCGAAGCGGCGGCTGCGCAGGCCCTTCTCGTCGATCGCGACGAGCTCTCCCGGCTCCACCTCGCGCACCAGGTGCGCGCCCGTGATGTCGAGGGCGGCGGTCTCGCTGGCGATGACGTAGCCGCCGGCGGGGAGCCGGCCGATGACCAGGGGGCGAACCCCGTGGGGGTCGCGGGCGCCGTAGACGGTGGTCTCGTCCATGATCACCAGCGAGTACGCGCCGCGCAGGCGGTTGCACGTGGTGACGATGGCCTCTTCCAGGGACAGGTCGGCGTCGCGGGCGAGCAGCGCCGCCAGGATGTCGCTGTCGGTCTTGCACTTGTCCGCCTCGGGGCCCAGCTGACGGGCCAGGTCGGCGGTGTTGACCAGGTTGCCGTTGTGCCCGACGGCGATGCCGTGGCCGGTCGGGGTCACCTTGAAGGTGGGCTGGGCGCCGTCCCAGGTGGACGCGCCGGTGGTGGAGTAGCGCACGTGGCCGATGCCCAGGTGCCCGTCCAGGCCGGCCAGGCGCGCCTCGCTGAAGACCTGGTTCACCAGGCCCATCTCCTTGGTGACCAGGATGTTGGCGCCGTCGCTGACCGCGATGCCCGCCGCCTCCTGGCCGCGGTGCTGCAGCGCGTACAGGCCGTAGTAGCACAGCTTGGCGACGTCCTCACCGCGGGCGAACACGCCGATGACGCCGCACTCCTCGCGGGCTCCGCTCTTGCCGGGGTCCGGCGCGTGGTCACGGGGCGGTTCGTGCATCGGGAGCTGGCGCATGAGAACGGGCACCCCAGAGCGAGAGGCGGCATGGGGAAGGACCAGGCGAGTGTATCCGGGAGGGGCGCCGCCGACCGACCCCCACGCCGCGTCGCGGATTGCGATGATGCGCAGGACTTCGGCGACGGGAGAGCGGGATGACGGTGCGGGAACGGCTGGTCCGCTGGGAGGACCCGGCGGCTGCGGCGGAGCAAGGGCTCGCCCTGGCGGGGTTGGACTACCTGCGCGGCATGATCGACGGTGCGCTGCCGCATCCGCCGATCTGCGCGACGCTCGGCTTCCGCGTCGCCGAAGCGGAGGAGGGCCGCTGCGTGATCGCGCTGGAGCCAGGCGAGCATCAGTACAACCCGCTCGGCAGCGTGCACGGCAGCGTGGTGGTGGCCGCCCTGGACTCAGCGGCCGGCAACGCGGTGCACTCCGTGCTCCCCGCAGGGGTCGGCTACACCACCGTGGACCTGACCACCACGTTCCTCAGAGCCGTCACGGCGCAGACCGGCACCCTGTACTGCGAGGGCACCCTCATCCACGCCGGCCGCAGGATCGCCCTCTCCGAGGCCAAACTGCGCGACGCGGAAGGCACGCTCTACGCGCACGGCACCACGACCTGCATGGTCCTCGGCGGCTGAACCGCGGTCAGGCGCGCGGCGCGCCCTCGGCCGTGCGCGCACGAGCGCCTGCCACACGCATGCCCAACTGCACCGCGGGGCCGATCAGGAGGGCGAACGCCACCGTCCCGGCGCCGACGGTGCCGCCGAGCAGCCACCCGCTGGCCAGGGCGCTCAACTCGATGGCGCCGCGCACCAGGGCGATCGGCGCACCGGTGCGCCGGTGGATTCCCGTCATCAGCCCGTCGCGCGGTCCGGGTCCCAGGGCCGCGCTCAGGTAGAAGCCGCTGCCCACGCCGACCAGCGCCGTGCCGGCCAGCAGCATCGCGCCGCGCGCGGCGAGCCCGCCGGCGTCCGGGATCAGCGGGCGCATGGCGTCGATCGCCAGGCCGATCACCACGACGTTGGCGAGCGTCCCCAGCCCGGGGCGTTCGCGCAGCGGCAGCCAACCGAGCAGCACCGCCACGCCGATCAGCTGCGTGGCCACGCCGATGGACAGCGGCGTGTGCAGCGAGACGCCCTGCGCCAGCACGGTCCACGGCGCGTTGCCGAGCGCCGCGTCGACGATGAGCGCGTCGCCGGTGCCGAACAGCCACAGGCCGGCGAGCAGGCGCAGGAGCGTGCGGGGTTCGGCGCGCCAGCGTGAGGACGAATCCATCCCGCGAGCGTACGGTGTGGCCTTCCCCACGCCGGGCGAGAAGTGGAGCGGAAAGTGGAAGCATTGTCACAGCTGGCCGACGAGTTCTTCGAATTGAGCCTGGAGGCGGAGCCGTTCGCCGCCACGGTGCTGGGCTTCCATCAGTTCGACACGCAGGTTCCCGACGTCACGGAAGCCGGCCAGGAAGCGCTGCGGGCGCGCTTCGCGGCCGTCCGCGACCGCGCCGAGGCCCTGGCCGGGCCGGGGCTGTCCGGCGAGGACGAGGTCACGCGGGCCATGCTCGCCACGATGGCGGGCCAGACGGTCGACAACATCGATGCGCGCGGTGTGGAGTTCGCCGTCACGCCGTTCTGGTTCGGCGCGCAGGCGCAGGTGCTGACGTGGCTGCCGAAGGCGGAGCCGGCGGACGCCGAGCAGGCCGCGGCCTACGTCGAACGCTGCCGCAGGGTGCCCGGGTTCCTGGACGACAGCGCGGAGCGGCTCCGGGGGGGCGTGTCCCGCGGGCTGGTGCCGGTGGCCAGCGGCGTGGCGGGCTCGCTGGAGCAGATCGCCGACTACCTGGCCATGCCCCTGAGCGAGGACCTGATCCTGGGGCCGCTCAAGGATGGGCCGGCCACCGACGAGCTGCGCGAGGAGGCCGCCCGCGTGGTCGCCGACGAGGTGCGTCCAGCCATGGCGCGCTTCGCCGAGGTGCTGCGCACGGAAATCGCCCCGCACGCGCGCTCCGACGAGCAGCCGGGCCTCGTGTGGCTGCCGGACGGCCAGCGCCGCTACGAGGCGCTCATGCGCGAGCACACCAGCACCGAGCACACCGCCAAGGAACTGCACGAGATCGGCCTGGCGCAGATCGCGCGGCTGGACGAGGAGTACCGGCGCCTGGGCGAGCGCGTGCTGGGGACCTCCGACCTGCAGGAGATCTACCGGCGGCTGCGCGAGGACCCGGAACTGCGCTACCACGAGCCCGCCGACGTGGTGCGCGACGCGACGCAGGCGATCGACCGCGCGCGCGAGGCGCTGCCCGCGTGGTTCGGCAGGCTCCCGGAGGCGCCCTGCGAGGTCCGGCCGATCCCGGAGATGGAAGCCAAGGGCAGCACGATCGCCTACTACACGCCGCCGCCGGAGACGGGCGGGCCAGGCGTGTACTGGATCAACACCTCGACCGCCGCGTCGATCTTCGAGGCGGAGGCGGTCGCCTTCCACGAAGCGCTGCCCGGGCATCACCTGCAGCTGTCGATCGCCCAGTCGCTGCGCGGCCTGCCGGCGTTCCGGCGCTACTCCGGAGTGACCGCCTACGTCGAGGGCTGGGGCCTGTACACCGAGCGGCTTGCCGACGAGATGGGGCTGTACTCCAGCGACCTCATGCGCATCGGCATGCTGTCGCTGGACTCGCTGCGGGCCGGGCGCCTCGTGGTGGACACGGGACTGCACGCGATGGGCTGGAGCCGCGAGCGCGCGATCCGCTTCATGGTGGGCAACAGCCCGCTGGACGAGCAGGTGGTCACCAGCGAGGTGGAGCGCTACATCGCCTACCCCGGCCAGGCGCTGGCCTACATGGTGGGGCGCCTGGAGATCCTGCGCCTGCGCGAGCAGGCGCAGGGCCGGCTGGGCGACGCGTTCGACATCCGCGCCTTCCACGACGTGGTGCTCGGGTCCGGCGCGGTGCCGCTCACGGTGCTGGAGGACATGGTGGACCGGTGGGCCGGACAGGTGGCGGGCAGTTAGGCGCGCGTGGGGCCAGGGTAGGCAGTCATCCCGTCCCGAACGCCCACAGGAGCGCGAGATGACCCACCACGAGCAGGACGAGCACCGCTACGAGCGGCTGGACGAGGAGGAGCTGCGCGACTCGCTGGCCAAGGCGAAGGCGCAGGACGAGCGTCTGGAGCGCGAGGGCACGCCCGAGCAGGTCGCCGAGCACGAGGAGCGCAAGCGCGACCTCGAGCGCAAGCTCGAGCAGGTGCTCGCCGAGCGCCGGGCCGGCACGGCCGCGGAGGGCCGCTGATGCCCGGTCTGCCCGTGAAGCCCAGGAAGCTGGTGGCCGGGGCGCTCGGCCTGACCGCGAAGGGACTGGAGATC
>DATMKC010000157.1:0-3310 GCA_035553555.1 Egibacteraceae bacterium
CCGACGTGCTGTCGGGCCGGGGAGTGCGCGCGTGAGAGGCTTCCTGGTCACCGGGACCGACACGGGCGTGGGCAAGACCCTCGTCAGCGCGCTCATCTGCCGCGCCCGCCCGGGCGCCACCTACGTCAAGCCGGCGCAGACCGGCCTGGCGCAGGACAGCGCCGACGCGGAGATCGTCGCCAAGCTGAGCGGCGCGGCCACGCGCCAGGGGCCCGGCCTGCCGGAGCCGCTGGCGCCGGCGGTCGCCGCCGAGCGCGAGGGGCGCGCCATCTCCCGCGCCGAGCTGCTCGCCCCGTTCTCCGGCCTGGACGACGTGGTCGGCGAAGGCGCCGGCGGCCTGCTGGTGGAACTCGGCACCGACGGCACCACGCTGGCCGACCTGGCCCTGGACCTCGACCTGCCGCTGGTCGTGGTGGCGCGCCCCAGCCTGGGCACCCTCAACCACACGCGGCTGACCTGCGAGGCGGCGTGGGCGCGCGGCATCCGCCTGGCGGGCATCGTCGTGAACGGCTACCCGCAGGACGCCGGCGTGGCCGAGGAGACCAACCTCGTGCAGCTCGGCCGCATGGCGCCGGTGCTGGACGTGGTGCCCTGGCTGCCGCCCGACTCGCTGCTGCCCTCGCTCGGCGCATGGGCATCCGCCGAGCGCCCTTAGAATCCGGCGACCGCCCAGTGACAGGAGAACGCCCGTGAATCCGCACCAGCTGCTCGACGAGGTCGAGGCCGCGCTGCTGGACCGCCGCGAGCTGATCACCGAGGCGCAGGCCTACGCCCTCGCCGACCTGGCCGACCTCGTCGACGGCAAGGAAGACCCCAGCACGACCCAATGGGACGACCCCTTGCCCCGGATGCTGGACCTGGCCCACCGCGTGCGGCTGGCCTGGTGCGGCGAGGAGGTCAGCCTGGAGTCGATCCTGTCGACCAAGACGGGCGGCTGCCCGGAGGACTGCGCCTTCTGCTCCCAGAGCTCCACCTTCAACACGCTGGTCAAGCCGCAGCCCTACCTGACGCGCGAGCAGGTCGTGAGCGCGGCCAAGGACGCCGAGGCCAGCGGCGCCACCGAGTTCTGCCTGGTGCTGGCCATCAAGGGACCCGACGAGCGCGCCATGGCGCACCTGCTGGAGGCCACGGAGGCGATCCAGAGCGAGACCCGGCTGGAAGTGGCGCTGTCCGCGGGCCTGCTGACACGCGAGCAGGCGCAGGCGCTCGCCGAAGCGGGTGTCGTCCGCTACAACCACAACCTCGAGGCCGCCGAGAGCTTCTTCCCGCAGATCTGCACCACGCACAGCTGGAAGGAGCGCTGGCAGACCTGCCAGTACGTGCGCGAGACCGGCATGGAGGTGTGCTCCGGCGGCATCCTCGGCATGGGCGAGAGCGCCCGGCAGCGCGCCGAGCTGGCGCTGGCGCTGCGCGAGCTGGAGCCCACCGAGGTCCCCGTCAACTTCCTCAACCCCCGGCCGGGCACGCCGCTGGAGGACCAGACCATCCTGGACCCGCGCATGGCCCTGCACGGCGTGGCGCTGTTCCGCCTGATCATCCCGTTCGCGATGCTGCGCTACGCCGGCGGCCGCGAGGTCGTCCTGGGCGACCTGCAGGCGGCCGGCATCCTGGGCGGGGCCAACGGCATGATCGTGGGCAACTACCTCACCACGCTGGGACGCACCGTCTCCGAGGACATCAAGATGCTCGACGAGCTGCAGGTCCCGGTGAAGGCGCTGACCGGGCTGCTGTGATGGACACCGTCGCGGGCGCGTTCTGCGGCGCGTGCGGCGGTGCGGCCGGCGCCGCCGACCACGCCGGCTGCGCGCAGCGGCTGCGCTACGACCCGCCGCGCTTCTGCGCCGCGTGCGGCTTCCGCCTGGACGTGCAGGTCTACCCCGCGGGGGTGGTGTCGTCCTGCCGGCGCTGCGAGCGTCCCGCCCGAAAAGCCCGTTAAAAGCGGAACCGGGCGCCGCCCGGGCGCGTTATCCTCCAGACCTGGCTCCGGGCGTGCTCACGCCCGGCGGGAAGCCGACAGCGACACACAAGAGGCGGACGATGCTGCGCAGGACTCTCGGATTGGCTCTGGTTCTCGGCGTGCTGGGGGCCGTGCTCGCCGCGCCCGCGGCGGCGGCCCCGCAGCCCGTGGACCGCGTCGAGCGCAACGGCGTGATGTACACGGTGTACGAGGAGCGCAAGCCCGGCGACCCGAACACCTATCTGTACTACGTCGAGGACGGCGCGCTGCCGGGCACCAGCGGCGGGCTGCGCTTCTCCGCCCGCCAGAACGGCATGGAGAGCGCGGCCTTCGTGGCGGCGACGCTGCTGTTCGCCGTGTCGCTGCTCGCGGTGTACCGCCGCGGCACGATGCAAGGCTTGCTCCACGGCTGACCGCCCGCATCTGCGGGACCACTTGTGGCCGCTATCGGACACAAGTGGTCCCGGAAGCGGCAATTACAGGTGGTCGAGGTCGCCCCACGCCGCTGACCAGCGCTGCCGGGCCAGCCCCGCGGAGTCGCCGCCCGGCTCGGCCACCAGGAAGCGCAGCGGGTTCGGCTCCAGCCGCCTCGGCAGCCGCCGGAAGCCCGCGCCGCGCACCAGCGCCGCGGTCCGCGACCACGATGTCGTGACCACCACCAGGCCGGCGGCGCCCTGCTCGCGCGCGAGGTCGGCGAGCGTCCCGGTGAGCGCGCCGGCGGCCTCCTGGTCGGCCGCCAGGAACTCCATCACGTACGCGAAGCGGCCCCCGAAGGCCTCCTGGACGCGCACCGCCGCCGCCGCACGCAGCGCGCCGCCTCGCCGCACCTCCGCGAAGCGGTAGCGGGCGGCCGGGTGCGCCTGGTAGCGCCAGCGCCACCAGGCGGCGTCACGCCGGACGCCCCAGCGCTCGCCGAGCCCCGACCACAGTGCGTCCAGGCCTTCGGGCGGCGCGGCGACCTCCTGCCCGCCCGCGCCGGGAGCCGGGAAGGCGGCTCGGCGGACCAGCCTGGACACGGACGCCGGCACGTGGAAGCGCCGGGCCAGCCAGGCGTCGTCGACTGCCAGCACGTACGCCGGGAGGCGCTCGACCAGCACGGGGCCGGAGGCCTCCACACCCGCCGCCGAATCGGGGTTCGGGTGCGTGAGCACCGCCGGGATCCCGCGCTCGCGCAAGTCCTGCATGTAGCGCAGCGCCAGCGTGGCGAACAGCCCCTGGCGGCGATGATCGGGATGGGTCGCGGCGTCCGCCGTCTTCACGCCCACGGCGGGGCGGCCGTCCAGCACCAACGGCACCGAGACCGCGGCCCAGTGCGCCACCACCTCGCCGCCGCGCTCCCACACCCAGGAGCGC
>DATMKC010000158.1:0-5065 GCA_035553555.1 Egibacteraceae bacterium
GCCGTGGCCCGCTCCAGCCGCCGGGCGGTGTCCTGGTCGGACACCAGCTTGGAGATCGCGGCGCCCGACGCCACCAGCATCGGCGCGTCCATCAGAAAGGCCATGCGCGTCTCCTCGTCCCTCGCGGCAGCCCGTCTGCCGTGACCTGCAGTCAGTATGCTGCCCCGAACGGAGCATTTCGACGGCGATCGAGGCAACCATGGCGGTCACCGGCGGGCTGCGGGGCCTGTGCGCCACGCTGCTGCCGCCCGAGCACGGCGGGCCGGACCCGTCCGTGCTGGCCGGCCAGGTCGCCGCCTACCTGGACGCCGCACCGGGGCGCGTGCGGCTCGGGATGCTGGCCGCGGCCGCCGCGCTGGACGGGCTGGCCCTGGCATCGCGACGCCGGCGCCTGGTGGACCTGGCGCCCGGGGAGCGCGTGCGGGTGCTGGAGTCACTGGCCTCCCGCTCCCCCGAGGTGGAGCAGGCGCTGCTCGGCCTGAAGGCGGCGGTGCTGCTGGTGGCCGGCACCGAGCAGTACCGCGACGAGCTGAACCGCGAGGCCGGCGCCACGGACCTCGCCAACCCCGAGCCCGAGCTGGACGTCGTGCCCGCGAGCGACTGGCCGGACGGCGTCACGGCCGACGTCGTGGTGGTGGGCTCGGGCGCGGGCGGCGCCATGGCGGCCAGGACGCTGGCCCGGGCCGGCATGCGCGTCCTGGTGCTGGAGGAGGGCCGGCGCTGGAGCGTCGAGGAGTTCCGCACCGGGCACCCGCTGGAGCGCTTCGCGGGGCTGTACCGCGACGCCGGCACCACGACCGCGCTGGGCCGTCCGCCCGTGGTGCTGCCGATCGGCCGCGCCGTGGGGGGCACCACGGTGGTCAACAGCGGCACGTGCTACCGCACGCCGGCGGCCGTCCAGGACGCCTGGCGCGCCAAGGGCGTGGCGACGGAGGACTTCGAGGCGCGCCTGGACGAGGCGGAGGCGACCTTCAAGGTGGCACCCGCGCCGCTGGACGTGCTGGGGCGCAACGGGCACCTGGCGCTGGCGGGCGCCCGCGCGCTGGGCTGGCAGGCCGCGCCGCTGCGGCGCAACGCGCCGGGCTGCGGCGGCTGCTGCCAGTGCGCCATCGGCTGCCCGCGCAACGCCAAGTACGGCGTGCACCTCAACGCTCTGCCGCAGGCGTGCGAGGCGGGCGCCCGCATCGTGAGCGACGCGCACGTCACGCGCATCGTGGTGGAGGGCGGCCGCGCGGCCGGGGTGCGCGCCCGGCGGCCCGACGGCTCGGAGTTCACCGTCAGGGCGCCGCGCGTGGTGATGGCCTGCGGCACCACCGAGTCGCCGCACCTGCTGTGGCGCAGCGGGCTGGGCAGCCACCCGGAGGTGGGCCGCCACCTGGCCATCCACCCGGCCATCGGCATCGCCGGGCGCTTCGCGGAGCCGGTCGTGGCGTGGAAGGGCGTCCTGCAGAGCGCGGGCGTGGAGGAGTTCCACCACTCCGACGGGATCCTCATCGAGGCGACGTCGACGCCGCCCGGGATGGGCTCGGTCACGCTGCCCGGCTACGGCGTGGAGCTGCTGCGGGAACTGGATCAGGCCGACCACCTCGCGACCATCGGGGCGCTGGTCGCCGACGACGGCAACGGCCGCGTGGTCGGCCGCCGCGGCGGGCGCAAGCTCATCCGCTACGACCTCGGCGAGCGCGACGCGGGCCGGCTGCGCAAGGCGGTGACCGTCATGGGCGAGTTGCTGCTGGCCGCCGGCGCGGAGGAGATCCTCACCGGCATTCCCGGCGTGCCGGCGGCTCGGACCGTGGAGGGACTGCGCGACGCGGTCTGGGACGTGCCCGCGCGGCGGCTGCACCTGGCGGCGTTCCACCCGACCGGCACGCTGGCGATGGGCGCCGACGCGCAGCGCTACCCGGTGGACCCCGGCGGGCGGCTGCGCGGCGTGGACGGTGTGTGGGTCGCCGACGGGTCGATCCTGCCGAGCTCGCCCACGGTCAACCCCCAGATCACGATCATGGCGCTGGCCCTGGGTGTGGCCGCCGACGTGGCCGCCACCCCGTAGCGCGACCCCGTAGCGCCGCGCCAACCGGCCCTCACCGCGCCGCCGCCTTCCGCCCACAGTGGGCGCAAACCCCGAGATACGGGGGTAACGGTTCACAACCCGGTGGCGAGGTTAGTCCAGGAGGGACATCGCGAGGCCGTCGAGGATGTCGGCCTCGCTCACCAGCACCTCGTCGAAGCCGAAGCGCTCCATCACTCGCAGCAGGATCAAGGCGCCGCCCACGATGACGTCCTCGCGCCCCTTCGCCATCGGTCCGAGCCGAGCCCGCTGGGCGGAGGTCTGCTCGGCCAGGCGCTCGAAGATGGCGCGCACGCCGTCCACGGGGACGCGGGCGCCGTGGATGCGCTCCGGCAGGTACTCCGGGAGCTCCAGGTGCAGGGCCCCGATGGTCGTCACCGTGCCGGCCACGCCGACCAGCGTGCGGGCGGCACGCGGCTCGAACAGCGCCTCCACGGCGTCCAGCTCCGCGTCCACGACGGCGCGCGCCTCGTCGAGCTGGGCGGCGGCCGGCGGGTCGCCGCCAAGGCAGCGCTCGGTCAGGCGCACGCAGCCGAGCTGGCGGCTGGTGTCGGCCTCGGGGCGCGTGGTGCCCAGGATGAACTCGGTGGAGCCGCCGCCGATGTCCAGGACCAGGAACGGCGCGGGCGCGTCCAGGGAGGCGGTGGCGCCGCGGAAGGCCGTGCGTGCCTCCTCGGCGCCGCTGAGCACCTCCGCGTCGATGCCGGCGATGTCGCGCACGCCGTCGAAGAAGGCGTCGCGGTTGGCGGCGTCGCGCACGGCGCTGGTCGCGGCGATGCGCACGCGCGTCACGCCCAGCTCGGCCCAGCGCGCGGCGTAGCCGGCGACGCAGTCCAGCGTGCGGCGCAGCGCGTCCGGGTGCAGCCGGCCGCTGGCATCCACGCCCTGGCCCAGGCGCGTGACCGTCATGAGGCGCTCGAGGTGGGCGATGCCGCCGTCGGCAGGCTCGGCCACGAGCAGGCGGACGGAGTTCGTGCCGACGTCCACGGCCGCGACGCGCTTCATGCCTGCGGCTCCTGGTCAGCGCGCACGCACTCGGCGTGGCACGGCACGGGCGCGAGCTGCTGGTGCGCCCACTCCCCCACGGGGTTGTCGCCGGTGGCGAGGTAGTGCGCGTACAGCGAGTGCAGGCACTTCACGCGGTCGGGCATCCCGCCCTGCGTGGGGTTGCCCGGGATGGGGCCGCCGGGCAGGCGGTCGCGCAGGGCCAGGAAGCGCGCCGTGGCCTCGCGGTTGTGGCGGCCGAACTCGGTGTCCTCCCGCACGGCGTCGGTGAGGTCGGACATGACGCCGGTCGACTCCAGGCCGCCGATGCGGCTGGCCGCCAGGGGGGCACACAGCCAGAACATCGTGGGGAACGGGTTGCCGTCGAGGTCGTAGGGGTCGCAGCGCAGCACCGCCGGCAGGCCGTTGGCGCAGCGGACGGCGACGGCGGCCCGCGCCTTCGAGGGGCGCCCCAACAGCGCCTCGATCAGCGCGAGCTCGCCCGCGTCCGCGTACGGCTTGGCCAGCACCTCGGCGTAGGGATCTCGGTCCTGTGGCGGCCGCAACATGTCCTGCATAGGGTGGGGCGACCTACTGCTTACGCGCCGCGAGGGTGCCGCTCAGTCCGAAGTACCGCCCGTGCGTCCGCCGAAGCGCGTCCTCAGACTCGGCACCGAAAAGCACGACTTCGATGCGCTCGTTGTCCATCTCGGTCTCCTCGCGAGCATCTCGAAGTCTCATCGCGTCATCGCGCTCAGCCTCCGCGAATTCCCGAAGTTCGAGGATGCGTGCGGCCTGGCGGTCATAGACCATGAGGAAGTAGGGCATGCGGACCATCCTAGGGCTCCGCGGCCGGTCTGCGGCTTGATACGAACGCCTCTGCGCGTTGCAGAACCGCTTCGAGAGCACGGATAGACCCTTCATCCGCAAGACCACGCACCTCCAGCCCAGCGGCAGAGACCGACAAGCCGTGCAGAGTGTCCAGCAGGCCATGGGCGTACGGTCTTAAGGGCTCTGGGGCATCCGGCTCGCCGCCATACTGGATTTGCCGACCCCAAATCTCTGCGAAGCGCTCGATGATCTGCGCCCAGAGGTTCTGCAGGCGAGTGCGCACCTGGATCTCCACCAGGCCATGCGCGGTCGCAACGACTATGTGAACCGCACGGTAACCGTGACTCGGACGTTCGCGGCGGTCGAACACCTTCGCCTCCGGGAACCGAGCAATGACGCCCGCCACGACGTCGTCCTGCTCCGCCAACCCTCCGTCCACTTCAACGCGGCAGCCGGCGACATCCTGTACCTGACTGAGCCGCGTCGTTTCGCGGTGAAGCTTGTCAATAAGGGTGTCCTGCGTCTTCAGCCGCGATGTCGGATGCAACCCAAGGTCCTGGACAAGTATCCGCACCACCTCGTCCAAAGCGTCCGCGTGCTGGGCGCGCCAGGCCTGAAGGATGCGCAGATCTTCGACCGACAGCCGCTCGGAGGCGCGGATGCGCTCGCCCAGGCGGTCGATCTCTGCCTTCGAGAACCGACCGCTCACCGCGCCCCCTTACTCCCAGAGTCTCCTGATCGCCGACCAGACGCGACGGTACCAGGGGACCTCGGCCACCTCGGGGGCTTCGTCCACAGGCCGGAGCCTGGGGTCGGCCTCGGGGGTGACCACCACGTAGGGGATCTCGCCCGGCTTGACCAGGCCGTACTCCTCGCGCGCGATGAGCTCAAGCTGCTCGGGGTCCATGAGCTCGTCCTTGCGCTCCTCAAGCTTGTCCACCTCGTGCGCGAGCGCGTCGCGGCTGGCGGTGAGCTGGTCGATGCGCGCCGAGCCCGCGGCCAGGTTCTTGATCGGCGCCCACGCCATGGACATCAGCACGAACGCCAGCAGCACCAGGCCCATGAGGTAGGGCCGGTCGCCCCGGGTCGCCTTCTTGACCGCCTTGCGGACCCCGCGGGGCGGCTGGCGCTTGGTCTTGCCGCGCTTCGCGGCCGGCCGCTTCGCCGCGGGGTCCGCAAGGC
>DATMKC010000159.1:0-2216 GCA_035553555.1 Egibacteraceae bacterium
AGTGATTACTCGGTGACCTCAGCCTCGCCCTCGACGGCGGCGTCGTCGGTCGCGCCCTCGTCGGTGGTCTCGTCCGTGGTCTCGTCGGCAGCGCCCTCGTCCATCGACTCGTCGGCGGCGCCCTCGTCCTCGGTCACGTCCTCGACCTCGGTGCCGGTGCCCTCGTCCTCGACCGCGGTGTCGTCGTCGGAGCAGGCGACGCCGGCGAACGCCAGGGCGGCGATCATGGCGGCAAGCAGCAGGTTCTTGCGCATGTGGAGTCCTCCAAGAGATCTCGTGTTCGGGCGTGGGCGACGGCCGCCCCGCTCGGCTCCGGGCTGGCGGCCTTGACGGCAACTACAGCGGTAGGAGCTGGTGCTATCCAAGCGCACGCGAGGTCGTGGACGGTGCAACCGACCCTGTCCGGCAGGACAGGAGGGGACAACCCCCCAAGCGCGCCGAATCCCGGTCAGATCCGGCGGAAACGCAGGCCGCGCGAACCGAGGTCGCGCCGCAGCCCGCCCGCGGCGACCAGGGCGTGCAGGTCGGCGCGCGCGCTGGCGAACGTGACGCCGGCCCGGCGGGCGTAGTCGGCGATGGTGAGCGGCTCGTCCGGACGCAGCTCGTCGAGCAACTCCCTGGCGCGCGCCGGCGGTTCCGGCCGGGGGCGCGGGTCCACGGCGTCCGCCGCGTCCTCCAGCGCGACCAGCGCCGCCTCCGCCCAGCGCTCCAGCCACGGCCCCAGGTCGCGGCGGCGCATGGTCGCCGCGACCTCACGGTGATACGCCGCGACGTCACGAGCCAGCTCGCGCTCCACGACCGCGCAGCCGTGCGGGTCCACCCCGCGGGCGCGCAGCACCACGCGGGCGGCGCAGCGCGCCAGCCGCCCGTTGGCGGCCTCGAACGGCTGCCACTCCAGCAGCCGCTCGTGCACCACGCCGGCGACCAGCACGCCCGGCAGCGCCGCCGAGCCCAGGCGCCCGCCGGCCCCGGTCAGCCACCCGGCCAGCTCCTCCAGCAGGCCGGGCACGGCCTCGGGCGCGGGGGTGTTGTAGATGACCTTGCCCTGCGCGCCGTCGTGGACGGCCTGCTCGGTCCGGCGCGGCCGCCCGGCGTCCTCTGGGGCGACCAGCCCGTGGGTGAGCAGCCGGTGCAGTTCGGCCAGCGCGTCCAGCGGCCGCTCGAAGAACCAGCCGGCGATGCCGGGCTCCGCGTCGAACGTCGTGAGCAGGTTGGCGTACTCCAGCGCCGCGACGTCCTGCGTCGGCAGGTCCTCCAGCTTCAGGGCGCGCGCCCAGCTCCCCGCGCGTGCGCGCTCCTGCGGAGGCGGCGGCGGCAGGTCCTCCAGCGGCGGCAGGCCGGCCGCGTCGCGGGCGTCCACGGCCTCGGCGGTGGACGGCTCCAGGGGGCTCGCGTCCAGGCGGGCGGACAGCAGGGCGGACTCGCGCCGGGCGGCCGCGACCGTGGCGGCGCGCCGGTCCGGGTCGGCGCCGGCCAGGCGCGCGGCGGCGGCCTCACCCTGGCACAGCAGCGCGACCAGGTGATCGCTGTAGGCGATGCGCATGCCTCAGCCGGCGCGGCGCGCGCCGTGGCGGCGGCCCAGCAGGTACGTGCCCCCGGCGAGCCCGGCGGTGCCCAGCGTGTAGCCGGACAGCCGCGCGATCCGCTTGGCCTGCCGCGCGAACTCGACCACCGGCCAGCCGCGGCGGTGCGCCACGGCGGTGAGCGCGCGGTCGGGGTTCACCGCCACGGGATGGCCGACCACCTGCATCATGGGCAGGTCGCTGGCGCTGTCGGAGTAGGAGTAGCACTTGGACAGGTCGTAGCCGCGCTCGGCCGCCAGCTTGTGGATGCGCTCCGCCTTGCCCTCGCCGTAGCAGAACGGCGCGGCCAGCCGGCCGGTGTAGACACCGTCGACGACCTCGCTCTCCGTGCCCAGGCCGCCGGTCATGCCCAGGGCGCGCGCGAGCTCGGCGACGACCTCCACGGGGCTGGCCGAGATGATCCAGACGTCCCGGCCCGCCTCCATGTGCATGTCGACCAGCGCCTGCGCCTCCGGGCGCACCTTCTCGATCAGTTCCTCGACGACGGCGGGCATGAAGCGCAGCAATTCCTCCTGCGGGGTGCCAGCCACGCTGGCCAGGATGCGGTCGCGCAGCGCCTCGCTCTTCTCGTCGGAGGCGCCGAGCAGGCGGAACACGATCGAGCTGCCGGCGTCCTTCAGCATGCGCGGCAGC
>DATMKC010000160.1:0-5285 GCA_035553555.1 Egibacteraceae bacterium
CCATCGCCCTGGCGGCCGGGCTCATCGCCCTGCTGCCCGGCAGCGACGCCAGCCTGCCGCTGAACGCCGTGACGTCGCTGTTCGGCGCGCCGGTCGTGGTGGGGATCCTGTTGCGGCTGCGGCGCAGCGGCAAGGCGGTGAGCTGATGGCGGCCGGCGAGGCGCTGCGCGCCGAGGGCCTGGCGGTCGGCTACCGCGCCCGCCGCCACGAGCGGCTGGTGCTCGACGGCCTCGACGTGGCGCTGCGGCCGGGCCGGCTCACCTGCCTGCTGGGGCCCAACGGCAGCGGCAAGTCGACGCTGCTGCGCACGCTGGCGGGCATGCAGGCGCCGCTGGCGGGCCGGGCGCTGCTGGGCGGCCAGGACGTGCACCGCCTCGCCGCGATGGAGCGGGCACGGCGCCTGGCCGTGGTGCTCACGGACCAGGTCGACGCCGGCACGCTGCGGGTGGAGGACCTGGTGGCGCTGGGACGCCACCCCCACACCGGCTGGTCGGGCCGGCTCACCGCGCGCGACGCGGACGCGGTGAGCGCGGCGATCACCGCCGTGGACGCCGGGCACCTGCGCGGCCGCATGGTGTCGGAGCTGTCCGACGGCGAGCGCCAGCGCGTGCTGATCGCCCGCGCGCTGGCGCAGCAGCCGCGGGTCATGGCGCTGGACGAGCCGCTGGCGTTCGTGGACGTGCCGCGCCGCGTGGAGCTGACGCAGCTGCTGCGCCGGCTGGCGCGCGAGGCCGACCTGGCGATCCTGCTCACCACGCACGATTTGGACCTGGCGCTGCGCTTCGCCGACGACCTGTGGCTGCTGGACGGCGCCCGCCTGCTGCGCGGCGGTCCCGAGGACCTGGTGCTGTCGGGCGCGGTCGCGCGCGCCTTCGCCGCGCAGGACGTCAGCTTCGATCTGGAGCGCGGCGCGTTCCTGCCCGTGGCGGCGCCGCGCGCGGTGGCCAGGGTGCACGGCTCCGGCGCCGGCGCGGTGTGGCTGGCGCGCGCGCTGGAGCGCGCGGGCCTGCGCGTGGCCTCCCCCGACGACCCCCGCCCGGCGGCGTTCGAGGCGGTGGAGCTGTTCCAGGGCGGCTTCGGCCTGGAGGTGGCCGCCGGGCCGGACGACGGCGGCTCGTGGAGCGAGCACCCCACCATCGAGTCGCTGCTGGAGACCGTCGAGGCCGCGCTCAGGCGTGCGGGTCCGGCGCCGGGGTCCGGCGGGTGTCGCCCCCGGGCCGGCGATCCACCGGCACGATCGGCGTGATCGTCGCGCCGCGCAGGCCGTGGCGCGGCCCGCTCCACGGCGCCGGCGGCGCGGTCACCATGTCGGCGATCGCGTAGGCGATCGACTCGTAGTTGACGCGCCACCCCTGGAAGTGCGGCCAGGCCTCCTCGCGCGTGCGCATCATCGGGAAGCCGGTCCCCTCCACGCGGTCCACGCCCTTGCAGAACGCCTCGTAGCTCAGCGTGATGCCGTCGTCGGGCGAGGGGTCCGGGTCGTAGGGGATGCCCAGCACGTCGGCGATGTCGCGCAGCGCCGTGAACCCCATGCGCAGGCACAGCCGCGCCTGGCTGGGCGCCTGCTCCCCCTGCAGCGCGTGCTGCAGCGCCGCGGCGTCCAGCACCGCCAGCAGCGACGTGACCCACGAGCGCAGCGCGTGCGGCGAGCGGAAGCTCACCAGGATCGGGTAGGTCGTGTGGCTCTCGGCCACGTCGGCGATCCAGCGCTCCCAGTCGACGTAGAACGCGCCCAGCGTGCGCAGCAGCCCCACGGACTGGTGCCGCGCCAGGATCTCCGGCCCCCAGGCCGGCACGCCCGCGCGGCTCTGCAGCATCGTGACCAGCGCCTCGCGCCGCGTGAACGCCGCGTACAGCACCGGCAGGTAGGCGATCAGCAGGGCGACCACCAGCAGGCCGCTCGCGCTGGCCAGGAAGTCGGCGATCGTGGCGGCCCAGGTGTTCCGCGACGCGAACCCCAGGGTGAACATGGACGAGCCGGCCTCGCGCGCCGCGTCGCCGATGGAGCCCTCGGTCACCGCCCACAGCACCATCGTCCAGCCCACCAGCAGCAGGCACAGCCAGGTCACCAGCATCCCCGCCAGCGCCAGCGGCCCGTGCAGCGCGAGCACGGCGTCCTTGCCCTCGTAGCCGCGGCGCAGGCGCGCCAGCAGCGACAGCGCCGCCCGCACCACGCGCTCGACGTTGCGCGCCACGTCGTCGCGCTGCGCGCGCGGCAGCACCAGGGTGCCGAGCAGGCTCATGCCGGTGGAGACCACCAGCACCGCGCCCAGCGCCAGGCTGACCCACTGCAGCGGGTGCTCCAGCGGCCCGGTGGTCACTCGGGCCCGCCTTCGGCGCCCGGCTCGGGCGCCGACCAGTACGCCGGCACCTCGCGCGCCAGGTGGAAGCCGTCGTAGGGCTCGGTGGAGCGCACCGCGCCGACGTCGATCATCGGGATCTTCTGCAGCGGCGCGCCGCCGTCCACGCGCAGGGTCACGCCGGTCACGAAGCCGGCGGCGGGCGACAGCAGGTAGCACACCGCGGCGGAGACCTCGCTCTCCGTGCCGACGCGGCCGGCCGGGATGCGCCGGGCGCCCTGCGCCGCGATGCGCTGGAACTGTTCGGCGTAGGTGTCCATGCCGCTGGAGTAGATGGTCCCGGGCGCGACGGCGTTGACGCGCACGTGGCGGCTCGCCCACTCCACCGCCAGCGTCTTGGTGAGGTTCTCCACGCCGGCGCGCGCGGCGCCGGTGTGCGACATGCCGGGGAAGCCGTTGCGCACGTCGGCGGTGATGGTGACCACGGCGCCGCCGCGCTCGGCCATGGAGGCGTTGAACACGGCGCGCGTCACCAGGAACGTGCCGGTGAGGTTCAGGTCGATCACCGTGCGCCAGCCGTTGGGCGAGATGCCCTCGGCGGGCGAGGGGAACTGCCCGCCGGCGTTGTTGACCAGCAGGTCGACGCGGCCGTGGCGCGCCATCACCTCGGCGACCAGCGCGTCGACGGACGCCTCGTCGCGGATATTCACGGGATGCCAGTCCGCGCGGCCGCCCGACTCGGCGATCTCGGCCGCCGTCGCCTCGAGCTGCTCCTCGCGGCGCGCGGCCAGCACCACGGTGGCGCCCAGCGCGGCGAGCTCGTGGGCGATGCAGCGGCCGATGCCGGTGCCGCCGCCGGTGACCAGCGCCACCTGGCCGTCGAACAGCCCCGGCCGGAAGATCGACTGGTAGCTCACCGGATCGCCTCGGCCTCGATCTCGACCTTCCAGCGCTCGTCCAGCAGCGCCTTGACCACCACCATCGTCGCGGCGGGGCGGACGTCGCCGAACACCTCGCCGTGCGCCGCGCCGACCGCGTCGGCGTCGGCGGCGTCGGTCAGGAACATGCGCGTGCGCACGACGTGCTCGGGCCCCGCGCCCGCCTCGGCCAGGGCCGCCAGGATGATCTCGAGGCAGCGCCGCGCCTGCGCCGCGGGGTCCGGGTCGCAGGAGCCGTCCGGCCACACCGGCGCCGTGCCGGACACGATCACCCGGTCCCCGGCGACGACGGCCCGCGAGAAGCCGATCACCGGCTCGTAGGGGGACCCGGAGGAGATGCGGCGCCGCTGGGCGGGATCTGCGCTCATGGCCGCGCAGACTATTGCGTGGAAAAGCTACCGGCGGGTAACCTACTGGCTGGTAACCGGTCCGGGGCCCGGGCCGGGCAGGAAGTCGCCGGCGTCCATCGAGGGGAAACCGCAATGTCCCACTACAAAAGCAACCTGCGCGACATCGAGTTCAACCTGTTCGAGGTGTTCAAGGTGCAGGAGCACCTGGGCACGGGAGCGTTCGGCCAGATCGACGCCGACACCGCGCGCAACATCCTCAGCGAGATCGAGCGCCTCGCCCTCAACGAGTACTCCGACAGCTTCGTGCCGGCGGACCGCACGCCGCTGAAGCTGGACCCGGAGACCGGCGACGTGACCATCCCCGCGGAGGTCTCCAAGGCCCTTGACGCCTTCCACGCCGGCCAGTGGAACCTGCTCGACGTCCCGGAGCACCTGGGCGGCTACAACGCCCCGCCGTCGGTGCGCTGGGCGTCGCTGGAACTGCTGCTGGGCGCCAACCCCGTGCCGGTCATGTACACCGCCGGCCCGGTGTTCGCCGCGATCATGGACCCGCTGGTCACCGACGAGCAGCGCGAGCGCTGGGTCCGCCCGATGGTCGAGCGCAACTGGGGCGCGACCATGGTGCTCACCGAGCCCGACGCAGGCTCGGACGTGGGCGCCGGGCGCACCAAGGCCGTGCAGGCCGAGGACGGCACCTGGCACATCACCGGCGTGAAGCGCTTCATCACCAACGGCGACTTCGACTGGCCGGAGAACATCGTGCACCTGGTGCTGGCCCGCCCCGAGGGCGCCGGCCCCGGCACCAAGGGCCTGAGCCTGTTCATCGTGCCGAAGTTCTGGGTGAACGAGGACGGCTCGCTGGGCGAGCGCAACGGCGCCTACTGCACCAACATCGAAGACAAGATGGGCATCAAGGCCTCGGCCACGTGCGAGATGACCTTCGGCGACCGCCACCCCGCGCGCGGCGTGCTGGTCGGCGAGGTGCACGACGGCATCGCGCAGATGTTCAAGGTCATCGAGTACGCGCGCATGATGGTCGGCACCAAGGCCATCGCCACGCTGTCCACCGGCTACCTGAACGCGCTGGAGTACGCCAAGACGCGCGTGCAGGGCGCCGACCTCAAGCAGATGACGGACAAGACGGCGCCGCGCGTGGAGATCATCCGCCACCCCGACGTCCGGCGCAGCCTCATGATCCAGAAGGCGCACGCGGAGGGCATGCGCGCGCTGGTGATGTACGCCGCGTCCATCCAGGACCAGGTCAAGCTGGCCGAGGCCGCCGGCGACCACGAGGCCGCGGCCGAGTGGGAGAAGCTCAACGACCTGCTGCTGCCCATGGTGAAGGGCTACGGCTCGGAGAAGAGCTACGAGCTGCTGGCGCAGTCCCTGCAGACCTTCGGCGGCTCCGGCTTCACGCGCGACTACCCGATCGAGCAGTACATCAGGGACGCCAAGATCGACACCCTCTACGAGGGCACCACGGCGATCCAGGGCATGGACCTGTTCTTCCGCAAGGTCGCCCGCGACCAGGGCGCGACGCTGATGCGCCTGGCCGGCCAGATCGCCGAGTTCGCCAAGGGCGACGCCGGCAACGGCACGCTGGCGGCCGAGCGCGCGCTGCTGGGCAAGGCGCTGGAGGAGGTGCAGGGCATGGTGGGCGCGCTGGTCGGGTTCTTCGCTAAAGACCTGTACCTGAT
>DATMKC010000161.1:0-7204 GCA_035553555.1 Egibacteraceae bacterium
TCGCCCCACAGCACGTCGGTCAGGTAGGGGAACGCGCCGGCGTCCCAGTCCACGCGCGTGCGGGAGCTGACCGACCCCGACTGGGTGGAGCTCGTGGGCGGCGTGCCGCGCTGGCTGCCGGACGGGCGGCTGCTGCACACCGTCGACGAGGAGGACACGAGGCGCCTGGCGGCCGACGGCGTGGCGCTCACCCCGCCGGGCCTGCAGGTGCGCCGGGTCGCCGGCGTGCAGGACGGCCACGTCGTGTTCACCGCCTCACGCGAGCCGACGGCCACCGAGCTGTACCGGGTGGCGCTGGCCGGCGGCGACCCGGAGCCGCTGACCGCGCCCGGCGGCATGGCCGACGGCGCGGTGGGCGGCCCGTCGCTGGTCACCGTGCGCCGGTCGCTGGAGCGCTCCGGGCCGGAGGTGGTGGTGCGCCGCGGCGGCGTGGCGCGCGCGGTGGCGGGCGCGGCCCTGCCGCACGGGTTGGAGCTGCACGTGCGGCTGCTGGAGCTGGGGCCCCGCGCCCTGCGCGCCGCGCTGGTGCTGCCGGCCGGGCACGGCCCGGGCGACGGCCCGCTGCCGGTGCTGCTGGACCCCTACGGCGGGCCGCACGCGCAGCGCGTGGTGCAGGCCGCCGACGCCTACCTCACCTCGCAGTGGTTCGCCGACCAGGGCTTCGCGGTGCTCGTCGCCGACGGGCGCGGCACGCCCGCGCGCGGCCCGGCCTGGGAGAAGGCCGTGGCGGGCGACCTCGCGAGCGCGCCGCTGGAGGACCAGGTCGACGCGCTGCACGCCGCCGCCGAGGCCGTGCCCGGCGCGCTGGACCTGTCGCGGGTGGCCATCCGCGGCTGGTCCTTCGGCGGGTTCCTGGCGGCGCTGGCCGTGCTGCGCCGCCCGGACGTGTTCCACGCCGCGATCGCCGGGGCCCCCGTGACGGACTGGTCCCTGTACGACACGCACTACACCGAGCGCTACCTGGGCACGCCGCAGGACGACGCGGCGCGGTACCGGCGCAGCTCGCTGCTCGACGACGCCGCCGGGCTGGCGCGGCCGCTGCTGCTGATCCACGGCCTGGCAGACGACAACGTCGTGGCGGCGCACACGCTGCGCCTGTCCGGCGCGCTGCTGGCCGCGGGGCGGCCCCACGAGGTCCTGCCGCTGTCCGGCGTCACGCACATGACGCCCCAGGAGGTCGTGGCGGAGAACCTGCTGCGCCTGCAGCTGGAGTTCCTGCGGCGCCATCTCGAACGCCCCCGGACCTGAGTTCGGGCAGGAAGGCCGAGATGCCGGTTGAGAGATCCAACCCGCCCGCACTCTCGTGACAACTTCGCACGCGCGTGCAGATGACGGCGGCGACGTCACCCGGCTGGCCCGTCTGCGGGGCACGTACACGCCCGGCACGGTGCTGATCGGCCCGTCAGGTATCGGCAAGTCGGTGCTGGTGAACCGCTTCGCGGCCCGATCGGCCGCCGAGGGCGACGTGGTGCTCGACGCGGTTCGGGTCGCCCGGCGCTCGGACCCTGTCGCGCAACTGGCCGGGGTGGTCAGGGCCGCAGCCGGCCAGATCGCCTCCGGACGGCGACACGGGACACTCGGCGAGCTGATGGACCGGGTGCAGCTGATCGCGATCAAGGGCGTGCAGTTCGCAGTTCGGGAGGGAGTCGGCAACCCGCACCTGTCGGTCCGTGACGCGTTGGTGCATCTCGGGGAAGTCCTCGTCCGGGAGAACGTCACCCGCCGGAAGCCGCGGGCGCTGCTGGTCCGCCTGGACGAACTGCAGAACGCCGACGACACCCAGCGTTCCGCACTGCTGACCGCGATCGGCGACCTGCTCGAGCACACGGTCGAACTCGATCTGCCGGGCGGGCGGCTGCCCATGCACCTGCCGGTGCTGGTGTACGTCACCGGCTTGCCAGACCTGCTCAACCGAGCCACCAACGTCGACACCTTCCGGCGCCGGTTCGACACCCGCAAGCTGACGCTGTTCGTCGATCAGGAGGTGACGAGTTCGCTGCTGGGCGCCCAACTGCCGGACAGGGTGCGGTTCACCGACGAGGCGGCCGCCCGGCTGGCCGAGTTGGTGAGCGGCGACCCGTACCTGTGCCAGTACGTCGGCCAGGCCGCCTGGAACGGACGCCGCCGCAGATCGCGACCGCCGCCCGACGGCTCGAACAGCGCGCGCTGATCCTGCGTGAGCGCGGCGGCTGGCGGGTGACACACCGACTGGTCCGCAGACTGCGCGAGACCGGCGACATCGCCTGATCAGCGTGCGCGACGCTCGAAGTACCGCCTGCAGCCCCCACATCACCAGGCCGTCGAACTCGCCAGGACCTGAGGCCGGCGTGCTCGCTACGCTGCACAGGGCACAGGGCGGCACGGCGTGGGGAGCGACCGGGGATGAGGGCGCTGGAGGCGGGCGAGCACGAGCTCGCGTTCTGGCAGCGGCACGTGCGCATCGGCGTGTCGCTGAGCCAGCTGACACTGGGCGTGTGCCTGGTGTACACGCTGCGCTACGCCGACCCGTCCCGCCGCGGCGTGCTGCTGGCGCTCATCGGCATCGCGTTCGCCTCCACCCTTGGCGTCAACCTGCTGCCGCTGCGCCGCATCCTGTCCGGCCGCGCCGCCGTGCCGTTCTTCGCGGCCTGGTCGGCCCTGCTGACCCTGCTCATCGTGCTGGGCTCCCTGGGCGACGGCGGCGGCGACACCCCCCTGGCGCTGCTGTACTTCATGCCGGTGGTGTACGGCGCGATCGCCTACCCGCCCGGCGGCGTGATCGCCCTGGGCATCGCGGTGGTCGGCGCCGCCGTTGTCACGCGCATCGTCGGCGGAGGATCCCCCGGCGGCACGCTGATGCTCGGCGGCACGCTGGCCCTGGTCACCACCATGTGCGCGGTGAGCGCCCGCAACCACTGGCGCACCACGCGCAGCCAGACCGCCCTGGCCGAGCGCCTGGCGCACCTGGCCGACCACGACGGGCTCACCGGCTGCCTCAACCACCGCGCGTTCCACGAGCGCCTGCGCCAGGAGGCCGCGCGCGCGGTGCGCTACGAGCGCGCCCTCGGCCTGCTGCTGGTGGACCTCGACGGCTTCAAGGCGGTCAACGACGGGCACGGCCACCCGTGCGGCGACGCCGTGCTGGCGGCCGTCGGCGACGTGCTGCGGGCCACCACGCGCGACACCGACATCGTGGGCCGGGTCGGCGGCGACGAGTTCGCCGTGCTGCTGCCCGAGACCGGGTGCGACGAGGCGCACCTGCTCGCCGAGCGCATCCGCGCCGCCGTCGGCGCCCTGCGCGAGCCCGTGCCGGTCACCGCGTCCATCGGCGTGGCGGCGCTGCCGCCGGCGCACGACGCCGCGACCCTGCTGGCGGCCGCCGACGTGGCCGTGTACCAGGCGAAGCGCTCCGGCCGCGACTACGTCGTCGTCCACGGCGACCAGCCGGCCGCCCGGCAGCAGGGCGGCTCCCACGCGCTGCTGCGCGAGCGCGTCCACGAGGTCGTCGACGGCGGGCGCCTGACCGCGCTGTTCCAGCCGATCGTGTGCCTGGCCGACGGCTCGGTGCTGGGCTACGAGGCGCTCACCCGCGTGGACGAGTCCAGCCTGGGGCCGGCGCAGTGGCTGGACCTGGCCGAGCGGGCCGGCGTCCGCGACAGCCTGGAGGCAGCGATGTGGCGGACTGCGCTCGCAGCCGGCCCGCCGCCGGACGCCGCCGTGCTGTTCCTCAACGCCGGCCCGGAGGCGCTGCTGTCCGGCGCCATGGCCGAGTTCCGCGGGCGCCTGGGGCCCCACGCCGCCATCGAGGTGAGCGAGCACGACGCCATCGCGGACTACGGCCTGCTGAGCGGCGCCCTGGCGCCGTGGATCGGCGACGGCGCCCGCATCGCCGTGGACGACATGGGCGCCGGCCACGCGAACCTCGCCCACGTGCTGAACCTGGGCCCGCACTACCTGAAGCTGGACCGCAGCCTGGTGGAGGGCCTCCACGAGCACCCGTCCCGCCGAGCGCTGCTGGAGTCGCTGATCACGTTCGCCGCCCGCATCGGCAGCGAGCTGGTCGCCGAAGGCGTCGAGCTGGAGCAGGAGGCCGAGGCGCTGGCCGCCGCCGGGGTGCGCTACGCGCAGGGCTACCTGTTCGGACGGCCGCAGGCGCCCTGGGCCGCGGTCGCCTGGCGGCCGCACGGCGCCGAGGCGCCCGCCGGTACGGTGGGCTGATGTACCGAGACGACGAATGCGCGGTGTGCGGGGAGTCCCTGCCGCCGGACCACCTGTACTGCCGCGAGCACGGCGCGGAGGTCGACGACCGCCTGCACGACATCGGCGCGCTGCTGGCCCGCCTCGGCGAGGACGTCCCCCGCCTCGCGCGGCTGCTGGACCAGGTCGCGGGCGAGACCTACGACTGGCTCGCGGAGGCCCACGAGCCGGAGGCCGACTGGCCGCCCGCGCCGCCGCTGGCGCTGCGCGTCGACCCGGAGGACGTCGACGTGGACCTGGACAGCGAGCCGGGCTACGTGCGCGTCGCGATCCGCCCCCGGCTGGCCGACCTGCTCGGCGCCCTGGACGCCGCGCTGCGCGAAGCCGGCGCGGGCGCGTTCGCGGAGGCGTGCGCGCGGGCAGAGGGCGCCAACGCGACCCACTAGGATCGCCGCTCACCGCCGCATCAAGGAGCGCACGCATGCACTACCGCAAGCTCGGCCGCTGGGGCGTCAAGGTCTCCGCGGTGGGTCTGGGATCGTGGCTGACCTACGGCAACGACGTCGACGAGCGCACCGCCGCGGACTGCATCCGGCGGGCCTACGAGCTGGGCGTCACCTTCTTCGACACGGCCAACGTCTACGCGCGGGGCCGCGCCGAGGAGGTCATGGGGCCGGTGGTGCGGGAGTTCCCGCGCTCCGACTACGTGCTGGCCACCAAGGTGTTCTTCCCCATGGGCGAGGGGCCCAACGACTCGGGCCTGTCCCGCAAGCACGTCTTCGAGCAGTGCGAGGCCTCGCTGCGCCGGCTCGGGCTGGACTACGTGGACCTGTACCAGTGCCACCGCTACGACAAGCGCACGCCCCTGGAGGAGACCTGCCGCGCGATGGACGACCTCATCCGGCAGGGCAAGATCCTGTACTGGGGCGTCAGCGAGTGGTCCGCCGACCAGATCGCGCACGCGGTGGACCTGTGCCGCGCCAACGGCTGGGCGCCCCCGGTCAGCAACCAGCCGCAGTACTCGGCGCTGTGGCGCGGCATCGAGCGCCGCGTCGTCCCCACGTCCGCCGAGCACGGCGTCGGGCAGGTGGTCTGGTCGCCGCTGGCAATGGGCATCCTCACCGGCAAGTACACGTCGGTGGACCAGGTGCCCTCCGACAGCCGCGCCGCCAGTTCCGGCAGCGCGTTCATGCAGCGCTACTTCACCCAGGACGTGCTCGACGCGGTGCAGCGGCTCAAGCCGCTGGCCGACGAGGCCGGGTGCTCCCTGGCGCAGCTCGCCCTGGCGTGGTGCCTGCGGCTGGACGACGTCTCCAGCGTGATCGTAGGCGCCACCAAGGTCTCCCACGTCGACGACAACGTCGCGGCCGCGGACCTGGCGCTGAGCGGCGACGTCGTCGCGGAGATGGACCGCATCCTGGAACCCGTGGTCGCCGACCGTTGAGCAGCCCCACCGCACCGACGTCGCAGTCCGGCCGTGAGCCGCTCACGGCCCGGCGCGCGCTGCCGCGCTTCGCGCTGGTGGGGGCGATCGGCGTGGCCGTCAACGAGTCGATCCTGCACGCCCTGCACGGGCTGGCGGGCCTGCCGCTGGTGCCGGCCAGCGTGATCGCCACGGAGTCGGCCATCCTGGGCAACTACCTGGGCAACGAGCTGTTCACCTTCCACCTGCGCCGGCTGCACCTGGGCCGGCTGCTGCGCTTCAACGCGGTGGCGCTGGGCGGGCTGGTGCTCACCGTCGGGACACTGTGGCTGCTGCAGCACCTGACGCCGTGGCACTACCTCGTCGACAACCTGGTGGCCATCGCGGTGGGGTCGGCGTGGAACTTCGCGGCGAACTTCCGCTGGACGTGGGGGCCGGCGGCGCGGCTGCGCGGCGCGGCCCGCCCCGGGGACGAGGAGGCGAGCTGATGCCCGTGGCCGTCGTGACCGGCGCCTCCGGCTTCCTGGGGCGCGCCTTCGTCCACGAGCTCGAGGGCCGCGGCTACGAGGTCCGCGGCGTGGACGTGCGCCCCGGGCCGAAGGTCACCGTGGGCGACGTGAGCCGGCCCGGCCGCTGGACCGGCGTGCTGGACGGCGCGGACCTCGTGGTGCACGCCGCCGCCATCGTGGCCGAGACCGGCGACCTGCGCGCCTTCTGGCGCGTCAACGTGGAGGGCACGCGCGTCGTGCTCGACCGCGCGGGCGCGGCCGGGGTGGGCCGCGTCCTGCACCTGTCCTCCATCGTCGTGCACGGCGCGCGCTTCCCGGACGGCGTCGACGAGACCGGCCCCGTGCGCATGACCGGCAACCCGTACACCGACACGAAAGTCGCCGCGGAGCACCAGGCGCTGCTGGCCGCCGCATCCGGCCGCACGGCCGTGACCATCGTGCGCCCGGGCGACGTCTACGGGCCGCACAGCGTGCCGTGGACGCTGCGGCCGGTGGAGCTGATGAAGTCCGGCGTGTTCGTGCTGGTCGACGGCGGCAAGGGAATCCTGTCGCCGGTGTACGTCGACGACGTGGTGGCCGGGGCGCTCACCGCGGCGGACCACCCGGACGCCGCCGGCCACGTCTTCCACCTCACCGGCGGCGTCGGCGTGACCGCGCGGGAGTTCTTCGGCCACTACGCGCAGTGGCTCGGCATCGGCCTGCGCTCGCTGCCCCGGCCGGCCGCCGCCGCGCTGGTGGCGCCGCTGGAGCTGGTGTCCCGGGGGCTGGGCCGCACGACCCCGGTGTCCGTGCGCGCCTTCGAGTACGTCAGCCACCCGGGCACCTACTCGATCGACAAGGCGCGCGACATGCTGGGCTGGGAGCCGCGGGTGTCGCTGGAGGACGGCATGGCGCGCACCCGCGAGTGGCTGGAGGAAGTGGGGCTCGTCACTCCCCCGCCCACCTGACGCGGGGGGCGCACCACGCTGCGGCGGCGCGCAGCGCGTGGGCCACGCCGTCGTCGGCCAGCTCCGGCACCACCAGGTGGGCGGCCGCCCGCACCTGCGCCGGCGCCTGCCCCATCGCGATGGCCGTGCCCGCGACGCGCAGCATCGAC
>DATMKC010000162.1:0-6686 GCA_035553555.1 Egibacteraceae bacterium
GCCCAAGGGTGCGCGCCGGCTCCGCGTGGAAGCGCGGCGCCAGCTCGCCGGGGTCGATGCCGCGCCACTGCGCCGGCGGCAGCGCGCTGTCGGCCGGATCCAGGACACCCCCGGGGAACACCCACGCGTCGGCGGCGAAGCCGCTGCGGCCGTGGCGGCGCAGCAGCAGCGCCTCGGCGCCGCGCTCGCCCTGCCGCAGCACGATCACGGTCGCGGCATCGCGGATCGGCACGGGTTGTTCCGGCGGCTCGAACGAGAAGGCTTCCGACATCGTGGAGGCATCCTAGAGGCCACCAGCGGTTGATCGAGGCGGGAGGCGGGCGATGGACGAGACGCCGGCAGGGGCACCGAGTGAGCGGGCACGCGTGCGCCAGCACGCCGACCGTGCGCGCTACGGGCGCGACGAGGTGGACGCGGTCCTGGACGCGGGCGTGGTCGCCCACGTCGGCTTCCTCCGCGAAGGCTGTCCGGTCGTGGTGCCCATGGCGTACGGGCGGGTGGGCGACACCCTCTACCTGCACGGCGGCGTGGCCAGCCGCCTGCTGGCCGCCCTGGGCGACGGCGCGGAGGCGTGCGTGACGGTCACGCTGGTCGACGGCCTGGTGCTCGCGCGCTCGGCCTTCAAGCACTCGATGAACTACCGCAGCGTCGTGGCCCACGGGCGCGGGCGCGCCGTCACGGACCTCGAAGAGAAGGCCGCCGGCCTGCGCGCCGTGACCAGTCACAACGTGGCGGGCCGCTGGGACGAGCTGCGGCCGCCGACGCGCAAGGAGCTCGCGGCGACGGCCGTCGTGGCGTTCCCGCTCACCGAATGCGCGCTGAAGGTCCGCGAGGGTGGTCCGCTCGACCACACGGAGGACCTGGACCAGCCGGTGTGGGCCGGTGTGGTGCCGCTGCGCCTGGTTGCGGGCGATCCCGTCCCCGCCGCCGGAGCCGCGGATCGTCCACCACCACGACCGCGCCCCGGCATGAGGTGACGGGCCGCTCACGGCCGGAACGATTCTCGTAAGATCGTTCAGCGCGGATCCACCAGGTCCCCGCCCGCCCGAGCACAGGAGCATCGTCGCGATGGACTTCTCGATCCCCGAGGAACTGCTCAGCCTGCGGGAGAGCTTCCGCGCCTTCCTGGACCGCGAGGTGCGGCCGGTCGAGGACCGCTTCAAGGCGGAACTGGACGAGGGCCGCTTCGGGCCGGAGCTGCGCGAGGGCGGCGACGCCATCAAACGGCGCTCGCTTGCGGAGGGCTTCTACGCCGCGCACATGCCGGAGGAGGTCGGCGGCTGGGGCCTGTCCAACCTCGGCATGACGCTGCTGGTGGAGGAGGCGGCCCGCAGCGGCATGCGCATGGCGCTGTTCGCGCTGGGCCCGCCGAACCCCGAGGCGCCGACGCCGCTGCTCATGGACCTGCCGGAGCACCTGCGCGACACCTACATCAAGCCGCTGATGGCCGGCGAGACCTCGATGTGCTTCGCGCTGACGGAGCCGGAGGCGGGCTCCGACGCCCAGTCCATCCGCACGCGCGCGGTGCGCGACGGCGACAGCTGGGTGCTCAACGGCATGAAGCACTACATCACGAACGGCGACCGCGCGGACTTCGCGGTGGTGTTCGCGGTGACGGACGCCGAGAAGCGCGCGCACGGCGGCATCACCGCGTTCATCGTGCCGCGCGAGGCCTACAGCGTCGGCAAGAAGCAGTACACGATCGCCGACACCCACCCGGTGGAGCTGGTGTTCGAGGACAGCCGCATCCCCGCCGACCACATCATCGGCCAGGAGGGCTTCGGCTTCTACGCGGCCATGAAGTTCCTCAACGGCGGGCGGGCCTACATCGGCGCGCAGTGCCTGGGCCTGGCGCAGTGGTGCCTGGACGTCGCGGTGGAGCACGCCAAGACGCGCACCGCGTTCGGCAAGCCCATCGGCAAGTTCCAGGGCGTCAGCTTCCCGCTGGCGGAGAGCAAGGTGGAGATCGAGGCGATGCGCTGGCTCGTCTACCACCTGGCGTGGTCGGTGGACCAGGGCGAGCAGCCGATGCTGGACTCCTCGATCGTCAAGTACTTCGCGACCGATCGCGCCTACCAGATCGCCGACCGCTGCCTGCAGGCGTTCGGCGGCCAGGGGCTGCTGAAGGAAGGCCGCATCGAGGCGGCGCTGCGCCACACCCGCATGCTGCGCGTGGTCGAGGGCGCCTCCGAGGTCCAGAAGCTGGTGATCAGCCGGTCACTGGGCCTCTAGCACCAGTTGCCCCGCAGACCTCACACGCGGGCAGGCAACTCGTACGTCCGCAGGATGAACTTGTCGAGCAACGGCACAGCGAACGAGTACTTGCCGAAGCGGTTCTTGTAGATGATCCCGTAATCGCCCAACGTGGCGAGCATCTGGCTGGCGTGGCTGGACGAGAACGGTTTCTCGAGAAGCTGACGCGAAGCTTCCACCAGTTCCTGGATGGTGAACTCGTCCTGACCGTGCCCGAGGGTGGCCACCGTGTAGAGGAGTTGGCGCTGACGGTCTGTGACCTTCGCCCATCGTCCGGCGAAGAAGTCGGTATCCAGTTTCCGCTGAATGGCTTCCAAGGAGACGGGCAGCAGCGACCCTTGGTCGGCGATGTCTTGGATGATGACGTCATACACCTCGCGACAGATGAACTGGATGAAGTAGGGGTATCCACCCGACTCACGGCAGATCGCGTCCACGCTGGGCGTTGCGAGCCTCACTGGGCAGGACTGCTGCTCCAATGGCTTGATGATCGCCTCGCGCGACTCCTCATCGCTGAGCTTGTCGATCATCACCACGCGGAACATGCGCTCAGCGAACGTGCGGGCTTCGACGAGCTTCGGGAAGAGGGTGGGCAACCCAGTCAGCACCAGCATGAAGGGGATCCCCTTCCGCTGGATCGACTGGAACACGTCGAGAAGTACCGAGAGGGGGAACTCGTCTCGGGCAGCATGGTCCGAAAGGTTCTGCGCCTCGTCGTAGGAGAAGATCACCCGGCTACGGTCATGGTCCTTGACCACTGCCCACACAAACTCGAGGACTGCCTTGATGCGGTCTGAGATCAGCCCGGGTGTCTGTTGGAAAACGCGCTCCAGCACCTGGTAGGTCAACGCGACGTCGGTGGGTTCGGGAGCGGGTCCGAAGCCAACCCCTGGCGAGGTCCTGGCTTCGATGGAAATCCCAGACGTGACCACCGCCAAGTCGGCCAGGAGTCGAATGGCGAGGTTCGTCTCGCTCACGCTGGCCGACTCCGACAGGTCGGTGCCCACCCAGAGCCACCCTTGCCTCTGCGCCCGTGGTTTGAACGTCTCGAGGAGCACGGTCTTGCCTACACCGCGCAGGCCCGTGAGTACCAGGTTGTCGAGGATCGTTTGTTGACGCAGCAAGCGATCGAACTCGTCGTACTCCTTTTGACGCCCGGCGAGGTGGGGCGGCATCTGCCCGGCCCCTGGGCGGTATGGGTTCTCGAAGGCCTGCACCGTGGTTTCCATAGCTAATCCGCCTCCGGGCTACATTTAGCTGCTAATCTAAAATTAGTCGGTCGTGTGAATTCCTGTCAAGCTGCTTGTCCACACCTTGCGGCCCGCATACCAGCGGTCGGCTCGCAGAGCAGCCGGGTGCCCATTGGGGGTGGCAGGATGCATACGTGAACTCGCCCAGGAACTTGCCGCGGATCGACGACCTCCTCGCGGAGGCGGCGGGGCTGGTCGCGCGGTACGGGCGCGGCGCGGCCGCCGACGCGCTGCGCGAGGTCGTCGACCGGACACGCGCGGCACTGCTGGACGGCAGCCCCGCGGCCACCACGGCGGATGACCTCATCGCGCAGGCGGAGACGCTGCTGGCCGCGCGCCGGCCGTCGCCGCCGCGCAAGGTCATCAACGCCACCGGCGTGGTGGTGCACACCAACCTCGGCCGCGCGCCGCTGTCCGCCGCCGCCGTGGCCGCCATCGCCGACGCGGCGGGCCCCTGCGACCTGGAGTACGACCTGGCCGGCGGGCGCCGGGGCTCGCGCGGCGACCACGTCGACGCCCTCATCGCCGAGGCGTGCGGCGCCCAGGACGCCTTGGCCGTCAACAACGCCGCCGGCGCTCTCGTGCTCGTCCTCGCCGCCCTGGCCGGTCCCCGCGGCGTGCTGGTCAGCCGCGGTGAGCTCATCGAGATCGGCGGCTCCTTCCGCCTCCCCGACATCATGGCGGCCTCCGGCGCGCGCCTCGTCGAGGTGGGCACCACCAACCGCACGCGCGCGGGCGACTACGCCGCCGCGGCCGACGCCGATGCCGACGTCGCGCTGGTGCTGAAGGTCCACCCCTCCAACTACACGATCGACGGCTTCGCGGAGTCGCCGTCCGTGGCCGAGCTCCACGCCGTCACCCAGCCGCGCGAGCTGCCGCTGGTGCACGACGTCGGCAGCGGCCTGCTGCACCCGGACGCGCGGCCGTGGCTGGCCGATGAGCCGAGCATGCGCGGCTCGCTGGACGCGGGCGCCGACCTGGTGCTGTGCAGCGGCGACAAGCTCCTGGGCGGCCCGCAGGCGGGACTGCTCGCGGGCCGGGGGGACCTCATCCGCGCGTGCCGATCCCACCCGCTGGCGCGCGCGCTGCGCCTGGACAAGCTCCGCATCGCCGCGCTGCACGCCACGCTGGAAGCGCACCTGCGGGAGCCCGAGGCAGAGCTGCCGGTGTGGCGCATGCTCGCGGCCGCCGGAGAGTCCCTGCGCGAGCGTGCCGCACGGCTGGCCGCCGCGGTCGGCCCGCAGGCGGACGTGTGTGAGGGCGAGTCCGTGGTGGGCGGCGGCTCGGCCCCCGGGGCCAGGATCCCCGGACCCGTGCTGCGCCTGGCCGTGGCATCCGCCGAGCGCGCGGCGCGCATGCTGCGCGAGGGCGATCCGCCGGTGGTCGTGCGCGTGGAGGACGGCGCCGTCTGGGTCGATCCGCGCACCGTGGAAGAGGCCGACGACGCCCTCCTGGCCGCGCGCCTGCGTGAGGCCGCGGGAGCGTGAGCGCCGCCGGCTGGGCCCGATCGCTTGCCCGGCTTGCCGTCGTGCGCCGCGTGCGGCGCCTGGCGGCCGACTCGCGCACGGCGGAGCCGCTGCTGCTCGCGCTCGCCGTCGCCGTGGGCCTGGGCACCGGGCTCCTGGCCGTGGGCCTCATCGAAGGCGTCGAGCTGGTCCAGCGGCTGGCCTGGGGGGGCGACATCCCGCCCTGGCGCGTCGTGGCGGTGCCCGCGGCCGGCGCCCTGCTGGTGGGCGTGCTGGTCACCTACTGGATGCCCGAGGCGCGCGGCGGCGGCGTGGGCGAGGTGATGACCTCCATCGCGCTGCACGGCGGGCGCATGCGCCCCGGCCTGGCGCTGGGCAAGCTCGCCACGTCGGCCCTCAACCTGGGCACCGGTGCCTCCGGCGGCCGCGAGGGGCCCATCACCCAGATCGGCGGGAGCGTCGGCTCGTCCATCGGCCGGCTGCTCGCGCTTGACGAGGAGCAGAAGCGCGCGCTCATCGCCGCCGGCGCGGGCGCCGGCATCGCCGCCTCGTTCAACGCCCCGATCGGCGGGATGCTGTTCGCGCTGGAGGTCATCCTGGGCGGCTTCCGCGCCCGCTACCTCCAGGTGGTCGTGGTCGCGTCCGTGGTGGCCTCCGTCACCGCGCGCGAGATCGTCGGGCCCGAGCTGATCTACGACCCGCCGCCCTACCGCCTGGGCGATCCCCGGGAGCTTCTGCTGTACGCCGTGCTCGGCCTGGCCGCGGCCGCCGTCGGCATCGCCTACATCCGCGGTGAGGACGCCGTGGGCATCTGGGTCCAGCGGCTGCGCCTGTGGCCGCCGCTGCGCCTGGCCGTCGGCGGGCTGGGCGTCGGCGTCATCGCGCTGGTGGTGCCGGAGGTGCTCGGCACCGGCGACCGCCTGCCCGCCGTGCCCGGCACGATGCGCGAGCCCATCGCCGACATGCTCGCCGGCGGCGGGGGCGGCATCGCGGGAGACGGCGCGGGCGCGTGGACGCTGGCCGGCCTGCTCCTGGTGCTGCTCGCCGCCAAGCTCCTGGCCACGGTCCTCACGCTGGGCACCGGCAACTCCGCGGGCTCGTTCTCGCCGGCCGTGTTCCTGGGCGCCGCGCTGGGCGGAGCCTTCGGCCACGCCGCGGTGACGCTGCTGCCGGCGAGCGAGGTCAGCCCGGGCGCGTTCGCGCTGGTGGGCATGGCCGGCGTCCTGGGTGCCAGCGTGCGCGCGCCGCTGACCGCGATCCTGCTCGCGTTCGAGCTCACCGGCGACTACGGCATGGTGCTGCCGCTGATGCTCACCACCGGCATCGCCACGATGATCGCCGACCGCCTCCAGCCCGAGTCGCTGTACACGCTGCCGCTGCGCCGCCGCGGGATCGTGTACGGCGAGCCGGAGGACGTCGACATCATGCAGACGGTCCAGGTGGCCGAGATCATGACGCGCGAGCCGGTCACCGTGCCCGCGGACCTGCCGCTGCGCGAGCTGCACGAGCGCTTCCGCCGCACGCGCCTGCACGGCTTCCCCGTCGTGGATGGCGACCGCCTGGTCGGCGTGGTGACGCTGGCCGACCTCAACCGCGTGGCCGAGACGACCGGCGACCTCATGGCCCAGGGCGGCCCCGGCGAGGGACTGCGCGCCTCGGACATCTGCACGCGCAACCCGCTGACCGTGACCCCCGGCGACCCGGTGTTCCGCGCGGT
>DATMKC010000163.1:0-2455 GCA_035553555.1 Egibacteraceae bacterium
TGCGGAGGTGGCGCCGCCGGCGAGCCCAAGGACCAGCTCGTCGAGGCGTTGCGCGCGATGGGCCAGGACGCGGGCGTCACCGTGCAGGTGTCGCTGGACACCGACGAGGCGTCCCTGGCCGCGCTCAACGCCGCCGGCGACGAGCCGATGCCGCCGGAGCTCGTGGCGCTCGTCAGCCAGGCGTGGATGCGGGTGTCCCTGCCGTTCGACCCGGAGGCCAAGACCGCCGAGGTCTCCCTCGGCAAGGCCGCGGACCAGCTGCTGGCGTTCCGCGTCATCGGCGACGACGTCTACGTGCAGGCCGACGTGGCGGCCCTCGTCGACGCCGCGGGGCAGGACCCGGCCGTGCTCGACGGCGCCCGGGCGATGCTGACCGAGACCGGTGTGCTGCCGCCCGACGTGCTCGACGGCCGCTGGGTCGTCCTGCGCGGCGCCACCCAGCTCGCCGAGGAGCTGAGCGGCCAGGAGGTCGCCAACCCCCTCGACCAGATGCGCGCCCGTGAGGCCATGCAGCGCCTGGGGCGGACGCTGGCGGAGGAGGCGGCGATCACGCGGGTCGGCCAGGACGCGCAGGGCGACCATCTGCGCGCCGTGCTGCCGCTGCGCCGCCTGTACAGCGTGTTCCTGGAGGAGGCCGAGGCCATGGGGCTGCCCACGCCGTCCGGCGAGGCGCCCGCGCTGGAGGAGGTGCCCGACGAGTCCGTCACCGTGGACGTGTGGGTGCGCGACGGCCGCCTCAGCGTGGTGTCGCTGGACCTGCGCCAGCTCGCCGCGATGGACCCCGAGGCGCCGGAGATCCCGGCCGAGGTGGAGCGCTTCGCCCTGCGCGCCGAGTTCACCCCCTTCGACGGCGTGGTCGACGTGCCCGCCGACGCGGTGGAACTGAACCCGGAGGCGCTCATGGGCTTGTTCATGGGTGCCATGGGGGGCGCGATGGGGCCGCTCATGGGCGGCGCCACGATGGAGGGCATGCCGCCCGGCTTCGACCCGAGCGCGATGCCGCCCGGCATGGCGCCGGGCGCGTTCGATCAGCCGCCGCCGGACATGATGGCGCCGGAGGACCACGCGATGGCCGGCCAGGAGTTCTACGCCCAGCCCGGCTACGCCGAGGCCCGCCAGGACTACTGCGCCCAGGTGGCCGACGTGCCGGAGTCCCAGCGCCGCCACTACGAGGACATCTGTCCGTAGCGGTCCGTACCCGGCTGACGCCGCTGCCCCGGTGCGCGGGGGAACGCTCAGCCGGCGGCGGCGTCGGCGCCCGCGGCCGGTGCCCCGCCGCGTCCGGCCCAGGGGTCGGACAGGTAGCCGACCAGGCCGCGCAGCACCTCGCCGCGCACCAGCAGCGACAGGTGCCCGGTGTCGCGCGTCCGCACGTTCACGGCTTTGAGGGCAGGGTGGACCAGCTTGGCGCTGGACGCCGGGATCACCATGGCGTCCAGATCGCTGTAGTAGGAGATCCAGCGCACCGGCCCGGGCCGCGCACTGGACTCCAGGGTGCGCAGGAACGCCGAGCCCGGCCGCAGCTGGCGCGCGGCCGGCCCCATGCCCAGGTGCGCCGAGTAGGTGCCCCGGTGCGGTGAGCCCAGGCTGACCACCGTGTCGACGTGCTCGTCGCCGCCGTGCATCTGCACGTACGTGCGCGCCACGACGCCGCCCATCGAGTGCCCGACGATCTGCACCTGCTCGGCGCCGGTCGCGTCCAGCACGCGCTGGACCTCCTCGCGGAGCTGCTCGGCCAGAGCCGGCACGTCCGCGGCGAGCGGGTTGTAGTTCATGGTGTGGACGTACTGGAACCCGGCGCGCCGCAGCGACCGGCTCATCGCCAGGAACGCGCTGCGGTTGTGGAAGTAGCCGTGCACCAGCACGATCGGCGTCCAGGCGACCTCAGGCGCCAGCGTCATCAGTGAGCGCTGCTCCGCCCGTGCCGGCGCGTAGCGCAGCGGGGCGGGCGCCACCGGGGCGCGCATGCCCAGCGGGTACGTGGCCAGCGAGAACGCGCCGATGGCCAGCTCGCGGGCGGTGCCCAGGTACGCGCGGGGGCGGACCAGCGTGCGAGCCAGCGCGGCGGCCTGGCGGCCGCCCGCTGCGTGCGCCGTGTGCTCCATCCGGTGCCCTCGCGCGGTTCGCTCGTGGCCCCCGTGGTCGAGTGATCCGGTCGGCCGGTCGAGCGCAGAACTTCACTGTTGTAGTGACAAATTGACCCGTTCCGTCCAGCCGCAAACGCGCGCCGCCAGCGGCCGGCAGGCCATCAGCAGGCGGGCTCGGCGCCCACCGTGGCGGCCGGCGGCGCCGTCAGCGGCTCGGTCACGTTGACGTACAGCGTCCCGTCGTGCACCTGGCTGGGCAGCGGCGTCAGGGACCGGCCCGGCCCGCCCAGGTGCCGCCCGTCGACCGACCACACCGTCCCGGCGTCGCTCTCCAGCCGCCGCGACGCGCGGCAGTAGGCGACCTCGCT
>DATMKC010000164.1:0-4244 GCA_035553555.1 Egibacteraceae bacterium
CCCAGAAGCGTTCGCGGAAGCGCTCGCGCAGGGCCGCCGCCCACTGCCGCCAGCCGGCGCCGCCCGCCCGCCCGAACGCGTCGAGCAGCTCGGCCCCCCGCACCGCCGCGTCGTAGGCGTAGCCCTGCACCTCGCACAGGGCGATCGGCGCGTCCGCCAGGCGCCCGTCGGCGAACTGGATGCCGTCGCTGCTGTCCTTCCAGCCCTGGTTGTCCAGGCCGCGCCCACCGGAGCGCCGGTACTCCAGGAAGCCGTCGCCGTCCGGGTCCCCGTGGTCGCGCATCCACGCCAGTGCCCGCTCCGCGGCAGGCAGCAGCGCGCGCACCTCCTCCTCGGGCAGCCCCCACCGCCATGCCTCGTGCAGCAGCGTGACGAACAGCGGCGTCGCGTCCATCGTGCCGAAGTACACGGGTGGCAGGTCGCTGCGCTCGAACAGGCCGCCGTGGCGCACCTCGTGCAGGATCTTGCCCGGCTGCTCCTCCGTTTCCGGGTCCACGCGGGTCCCCTGGCGCCGCGCCAGGACACGCAAGGTCTGGCCGGCCAGCGACACGTCCAGCGGCAGGGCCATGAGCGCCGACCAGATGGAGTCGCGTCCGAACAGGGTCAAAAACCAGGGGCTGCCGGCCGCCAGGAAGCGGTCCTCCGGCGCCACGGGGTCGGCCACCAGCAGGGACTCCAGGTCCGCGGCGGCCTGCGCCGCCAGCGCGGGCAGGCGCGGGTCGGTGCACCGCAGCGCCGGGACCGTCCACCACCGGGACGGCCCCGGGCGCGCGCCCCGCGTGGTGATGTCGGCGTCCCAGGTCCTCGTGGGCCAGACGGGCTCGTGGGCGCGGTCGCGGAAGCCCACGGAGACCTCCAGCGACCAGGGGCGCTGCGGCTCCAGCGCCACCTCCCAGCGCAGTTCCCCGCCCGCGCCGTCGATCCCGTCCGGGGCTGGGTCGCAGCGCAGCTCCACCTGGTGGGCCGTCTGCGGGTGCCGGAACGCCAGGCCGTCGCCGGTCGCCTCGCCGGGAAACGGTGTGCCCGCCCGGCCGTGCTTGACGTCGAAGATGTAGGCGAAGTCCGCGACCACCGCGATCGTCACGGACGCGGTGACCGGCTCGACCCCGTGGTTGGTCAGCCGCAACTGCTCCCACAACGAGCCGGACAGGACCCGGCGCCGTTCCAGCAGGAGCTTCGGGTCCGGCTCCGTGTCGCGCGGGTCGCGCCACCATGCGGTGAAGCGCCCGGCCGCCGGGCTCACCGCCCGGCCGCGCAGCGAGTGGGGCTCTTCGCCGTTCAGCCGCACGACCAGACCGGCGACGGCTCGTGTGTCGCGCACGTACAGGCCCTGCTCGCCGCCGGGATGGATCTGCCCGCTGGGGGCGCACCGGCAGAACGTCTCGGCGGCGATGAGCGTGACCTCGTTCATGGCTGCCCACGCTTGTTCCCTGTGCGCGCGGCGGGATGCAACGCCTCGTCCAGCAGTTGCACCGGGTGCACCACGCGCACGCCCGGGCCGAGGTGCCGGGCGAGCTGGAGCGCGCAGCCGGGGTTGGCCGTGGCCACCACGTCCGGCTCGGCCGCCGACACGGCCGAGGCCTTGCGCGCGCCCAGCACCGCGGCGGTGTCGGGCTCCAGGACGTTGTGGATGCCGGCCGAGCCGCAGCAGGTGCCCTGCTCCGCCGGCTCGACCAGCTCGACCCCCGGGATGGCCTCCAGCAGCGCGCGCGGCTGCGCCCGCACGCCCTGGGCGTGGCCCAGGTGGCAGGCGTCCTGGTAGGCCACACGCGCGCGGACGGGGCCGCGCGGCGCGCGCGGCTCCAGTTCCGCCAGCAGCTCGGTCACGTCGCGCACGCGCGCGGCGAACGCCGCCGCGCGTTCCGCCCACTCCGGGTCGCCGGCCAAGAGGCGCCCGTAGTCCTTCATCGCCGAGCCGCAGCCGGCCGCGGTGACCGCCACCACGTCGGCGCCGCGCTCCTCGAACGCGGCGATCACGGCGCGCGCCCGCCGCAGCGCCTGGTGCTCACGGCCGCTGTGCAGCTCCAGGGCCCCGCAGCACAGCGGGCCGGGTGTGGTCACCGCGCAGCCCTCGGCCACCAGCACGCGCTCGGCGGCGGTGTTCACGTCGGCGAACCACACCGACTGCACGCAGCCGGTGAGCAGGCCCACGCGCAGGCGCGCCTCGCCTCGCGGCGCGGCTTCGTGCGCGCCGCCGCCGCGGCCGGGCGCCTTGCGCGGCAGCAGCGCCTCCAGGGCGCGCAGCCGCCTGGGCAGGCGCCGCACGATGCCGAGGCGGTGGGCCAGCGCGCGCAGGCCCAGCCGCTGCGCCACCCACGCCAGCCGCGCGATCAGGCGCAGCCGGCGGGGATGCGGCAGCACGGCGAACAGCAGGCCGCGCAGCACGCGCTCGGTGAACGGCCGCGCGCGGGCTTGCTCGATGTGGGCGCGCGCCGTCTCCACCAGCTCGCCGTAGCGCACGCCGGAGGGGCACGCCGTCACGCACGCCATGCAGCCCAGGCACGCGTCGACGTGGCGGACGAAGGTCGCGTCGACCGGCTGCCCGGCCGCCACCGCTCCCATGAGCCAGATCCGGCCCCGGGGCGAGTCCATCTCCTGGCCCCACAGGTCGTAGGTCGGGCACGCGGGCAGGCAGAAACCGCAGTGCACGCAGTCGGCCAGGGTGGCCGGCCAGCCGGGCGCGGGCTGCGCCGGCGCGCCGGCCTGCTCCCGGGGTGCGGTCTCGGTCACTGGTGCACCCTCTCCATAGCAGGCGAGATGTGGTTGTCTGCTCGAGTAGCTCGGCAAGGGCCGGGGTGACGGCCGACGTCGGTGGCCCTTCGAGGGCCAGCATGACACCGCCGCCCCCGGACCTTGCCAGGTTCGACACCGGCAAGAGAGGGACGCGCCGTAGAGCGCCGGTCAGTGACCACCTTGGGTGAGCCTGGCTTGCCGCAGCTGCTCCTTCCCCGTGGTCTTCCCCACGGTGCACGCGTCAGCGTGCGTGGCAAGGAGGTGCGGCCATGTTGTACGGAGGAGTGGACTGGGCGGCAGAGGAGCACGCGATCAGCGTGCTCGACGCCGCGACCGAGAAGTTCCATCGGACGGTGATCAAACACACCGCCGAGGGGTTCGATCAGCTCGTGGCCTGGCTGGGCCGCTTCGGTGACCCGGCTGAGCTGCCGGTCGCGATCGAGCGTCCGGACGGGCGACTGGTCGACCGGCTGCTGGAGGCCGGCCACCCGGTCGTGCCGGTCAAGACCAACGCGATCAAGGCGTGGCGGGAAAGCGAGACGATCTCGGGCGCCAAGACCGACCCCGGCGACGCCGACGTGATCGCCGACTACCTGCGCGTGCGCCACCGCGGCCTGCGCGTGCTCACTCCCTTCAGCGACGAGACCCGCGCCCTGCGGCTGGTGGTGCGCACCCGCGACGACCTGGTCGCCCAGCGCGTCGCCGCGACCAACCAGCTGGCCGCGCTGCTCGACGCGTTCTGGCCCGGCGCCAAGGGCGTGTTCGCCGACGTCGAGTCGCCGATCGCGCTGGCGTTTTTGACCCGCTACCCCACACCAGCCTCGGCCGCCCGCCTCGGGGAGAAGCGCATGGCCGCGTTCTGCGCCAAGCACGGCTACAGCGGCCGCAGATCCCCCGCCGAACTGCTCAAGCGCCTCCGCGGCGCGCCGCCAGGCGTCACCGATCCCGCCCAGACCGAAGCCGGCCGCGACGCCGTCCTGGCCCTCGTCGCCGTCCTGACCGGCCTCAACACCGCGCTCAAGGACCTCGACCGGTCGGTCGTCGCCCACCTTGGTGAGCACCCGGACGCCGAGATCTTCACTTCCCTGCCACGGTCCGGTCGGATCAACGCGGCCCAGATGCTCGCCGAGTGGGGCGACTGCCGACAAGCCTACGACTCCGCCGAAGCCGTGTCCGCCCTCGCCGGACAAACACCCGTCACCAAGAAATCCGGCAAGCACGAGTCCGTGCACTTCCGCTGGGCCTGCAACAAACGCTTCCGCAACGCCATCGACACCTTCGCCGACAACAGCCGCCACGCCAGCCCCTGGGCCGCGCGCGTCTACGCCGACGCGATCGCGCGAGGCCACGACCACCCCCACGCCATCCGCATCCTCGGCCGCGCCTGGATCCGTGTCATCCACCGCTGCTGGACCACCCGCACCCCCTACGACGAAGCCCTCCACGGCGGCGCCCAACGCCTCAACGCGCCGCTGATCGCGGCATAGGGTTGACATAGAGGGTGTCATGCG
>DATMKC010000165.1:0-8883 GCA_035553555.1 Egibacteraceae bacterium
GAGACCGGCATGATCGTGCCGCTGGGCGACTGGGTCCTGGAGCACGCGGCGGCCGAGGTGGCGGCGTGGCAGGCCCGCTTCCGCCGGCCCATCGACCTGGCCGTCAACGTGTCGGCGCGACAGCTCGACCGTGCCGGGTGGCCCGCCGGGGTCGCCGCCATCCTGGAGCGCTCCGGCCTGCCGGCCACGAACCTCCACCTGGAGCTCACCGAGACCGCCCTGTTCGAGTCCGGCACCAGCACCGTGGGCGCCTTCCGCGGCCTGCGCGCCCAGGGCGTGCACATCGGCATCGACGACTTCGGCACCGGCTACTCGTCGATGAGCTACCTGCGTGACTTCCCGGTCGACTTCCTGAAGATCGACCGCGCGTTCGTCAGCGAGCTCGACAGCCGGTCGCGCGAGTCGACGGCGATCGTCGAGGCGATCCTGGCGCTGGGGCGGGCGCTGGGCCTGCGCACCGTCGCCGAGGGCGTGGAGACCGCCGCGCAGGCGGAGCGGCTGGCGGCGCTGGACTGCGACCTGGCGCAGGGCTACCTGCTGGGCCGGCCCATGCCGGCGGCGGAGTTCGAGGCGGTGCTGGCCGCCCAGCCCACCTCGCTGGCGGGCATGCGGGCGTACGGCACCGGGTAGGCGAGTCGGTGCCATGGACACCGACTCCGCTGCGGGCGCGACGCCCACGCCCTACACCGCCCAGCACATCAAGGACGCCCTCGCGCAGGACCCGCGCGTGGGCGAGATGACCTTCGAGGTCACCCTCGCCGGCGGCCGCGCCTTCGTCGCCGGGCAGGTGCCGACCGAGCAGCGCCGCGACGCCGTCCCCGACGTCGTGCGCAGCGTCGCCCCGGACCTGGAGGTGGTCAACGAGGTGACCGTCGTCCCCTGCGACGAGCCGGTCGGCCAGGAGGTGATCAGGTGATCCGCATCGCCGCCACCGGCGACGTGCACTTCGGCGAGGACAGCGGCGGCACGCTGCGGCCGCACCTGGAGCACCTGGGCGACAACGCCGACCTGTTCCTGATCGCGGGCGATCTCACCAACTGGGGCACGGTCGCCGAGGCGCAGGTCCTGGCCGAGGAGCTGCGCGACCTGCCGGTCCCGGTCGTGCTCGTGCTGGGCAACCACGACTACCAGTCCGACGAGCCCGACAAGATCCGCCAGGTGCTCACCGACGCCGGCGTGGTGGTCCTGGAGGGCGAGAGCGCCACCTTCGACGTCCGCGGACAGAAGGTCGGCATCGCCGGGACCAAGGGGTTCGGCGGCGGCTTCGCGGGCGCGTGCGGCACGGCGTTCGGCGAGCCGGAGATGAAGGCGTTCATCGACCACACGCAGCGGCTCGCCGACCGGCTGGAGCGCTGCCTGACGGACCTGGACGCCGACCACAAGGTGGCGCTGATGCACTTCTCGCCGGTGGAGCAGACGCTGCGTGGCGAGCGCCTGGAGATCTACCCGTTCCTGGGCAGCTACCTGCTGGCGGAGGCCTGCGACCGTGGCGGCGCCGACCTGATCGTGCACGGGCACGCCCATGCCGGAACGGAGAAGGGCGTGACCGCCGGGGGCGTGCACGTGCGCAACGCCAGCCGCTTCGTGATCCGCCACGCGTACAAGGTCTATTGCCTGGGAGGAGCCGGCGACGTGGCCTGCGACGACAGCGCGGCGGCGTGAGGCGCACATGGCGACCCAGGACGAGCTGCGCGAAAGCATGAAGAAGGCCGCCGCGGCGCTGCGTGACGCCGACGTGCCGTTCATCCTGGCCGGTTCCATGGCGTGCTGGGCTCGCGGGGGGCCCGTCAGCCAGCACGACGTCGATTTCATGGTCAAGCCGGAGGACGCCGACCGCGCCGTGAAGGCCCTGGAGGAGGCCGGCCTGCGCATCGAGCGGCCGCCGGAGGGATGGCTGTTCAAGGCGTGGGACGGTGACGTGCTGGTCGACCTGATCTGGTCGCCCAGCGGCATGGAGATCACCGACGAGGTGTTCGCGCGCGCGGACGCGCTCAACGTCCACGCCGTGACCATGCGCGTGATGCGCCTTGAGGACGTGATCGTCACCAAGCTGGCGGCGCTGCGGGAGCACGAGCTGGACTACGAGCGCATCCTGGAGATCAGCCGCTCGCTGCGCGAGCTGATCGTCTGGGACGAGGTCCGCCGCGAGGCGCCGGACAACCCGTACGTGCGTGCCTTCTTCACCATGATCGAAGGCCTCGGCATCGCCCCGCCCAGCGAGGCGCACACCGCCGCGACGCCCTGACCGGCCGTCCACTGGCTCGTGCACTGGCCCTGGGCCGGCCTGGCCGCCTCGGCGACGATGAGGCCATGCGCGCCGCGGCTCGTCCTGCCGATGCCCGCCGCCTCTGGCATGCCGAGGAGGCGGTGCACGCCGTCGTGTACTTCGCGCCGGAGACCGCGCAGGCGGCCAGGGACGCCGGGCTCAAGGGCTTCTGGATGGGCTACTTCGCCGGACGCGCCGCGCCGATGGGGGCCGTGGGCGCCGCCGCGGTGACGGCCGCCTTCTTCAACTTCCACCCCGCGATGGTGCGCCGCGCCATCCCCGACGCCTGGACGTTCGCGGCGCCGGATGCGGTCCTGCGGACGCGCGTCGCCGCGGTGTCTCGGGCACTCGACCGGCTCCTCGGCGGCCAGGACGGCGTTCCCGAGGCGGTGCGGCTGGCGGCGCGCGCCGTCGACGGGCTGGACTGCGCCGGGCGGCCCCTGGCCGCGGCCTGGAGCGCGTGGGTCCGCGACGCCGGCCCGTCGGAGCCGCCTGCCGCGTTGTGGGCGGCCTGCACGGTCCTGCGGGAGCATCGCGGCGACGGGCACGTCGCGGCGCTCGTCGACGCCGAACTGGACGGCTGCCAGGCCCATGTGCTGGCGGCGGCCTCCGGCGCGACCCCCCGGGAGTCGCTGCAGCCCCACCGCGGCTGGACGGACGAGGACTGGGAGGCGGCCGAGGACGCGCTGCGTGGCCGCGGCCTGCTGGACGGCGCCGGCGCCCTGACGGAGGCGGGCCGGGCACTGCGCGAACGCGTCGAGGCGCGCACGGACGAACTGGCCACGGCGCCCCTCGCGGCGCTGGGCACCGACGGGGCAGAGCGGCTGGTCGCGGCGCTGCGGCCGCTGGCCGCCGCCGTCCGTGACGGCGACGCCATCCCGTTCCCCAACCCCATGGGCCTGCCACGGCCGGAGGGCCCGTCGTGATCGTGGAGCCGTCCGAGCGCGCCCGCGGGGCGCGCAGCTCCATCATCCGCGAGATCCTCCGGCTGACGCAGGACGGCGCCGTGCTGTCCCTGGCGGGCGGCATCCCCGCCGCGGAGGCGATCCCGCTGGAGGAGCTGCGCGAGGCCGCCGCGACGCTGCCGGTCGCGGCTTTCCAGTACACCCCGACGGAAGGCTACGGCCCCCTGCGCGCGCTGCTGGCGCAGCGGGCCTCGCAGGAACTGGACCGGCCCGTCGGCGAGGAGCAGGTGCTGGTCACCGGCGGCTCGCAGCAGGCGCTGGACCTGCTGGGCCGCGTGCTGCTGGACCCGGGCGACGTGGTCGCCATGGAGCATCCCGGCTACCTGGGCGCGATCCAGGCGCTGGAGGCGTGGCAGCCGTCGTTCCTGCCGATCGACGTGGACCGCGACGGCATGCGCGTGGACCTGCTGGCCCGGGCGCTGGCGGGCGGCGCCCGGCCGAAGCTGGTGTACACGGTGCCGGACTTCTCCAATCCCAGCGGGGCCACGCTCGCGGCGGAGCGACGGCGGGAGCTCGCCGCGCTCGCCGACCGCTACGGCTTCCTCATCGTCGAGGACGACCCGTACGGCCACCTGCGCTTCGCGGGTGCCCGCCAGCCGGCGATCGCCACGTTGTCGGACCGCGTGGTCCGCCTGCAGACGGTGTCGAAGTCGTTGGCGCCCGGCCTGCGCGTCGGCTGGGTGGTGGGCCCGGCGGATCTGACCGGGCTGCTGGTCCGGGCGAAGCAGGCGGCGGACCTCCAGGCGTCCACCACCGGCCAGGCGCTCGCCGCCGCCCTGCTGGGCCGCCCGGGCTGGGCCGAACGGCAGGCCGCGCGCGTCACCCCGCTGTACGCCGAGCGCGCCCGCGCGCTGTCCGCTGCGCTGCGGCGCCACGCCGCGGACGTCCTGGACGTCCCCGAGCCGGAAGGCGGGATGTTCCTGTGGGGCAGGGTGACCACGCCCGGCGCCGACACCGACGCGCTGTTGCGCGCGGCCATCGCCGAGGGCGTGGCGTTCGTCCCCGGCGGGGCGTTCGCCGTGCCCGGCGGGGGTTCGCTGCGCGACGGCCTGCGGCTGTCCTACGCGACGCTGGACCTGGCGGACCTGGACGAGGCCGCCCGGCGCCTGGCCGCCGCCCTCCACCGATAGGAATGCGTTTTCCATCCGTCTCTGGCGGAGACGGTGGCAGCCATCCAGTGGGCGAGGTCACGCATGGGCATGAACGGCACGATCGCGGCAAGTGGCGGCATCACCCTCGACGGTGGGGAGGCCGCCAGAGTCACCGAGCTTTTGGAGATGCTGGGTGAACTGCCCTCCACGCCGGACTTCGTGGCCGGCGAGGCGCGAGCGCGAGCGCGTGCGCTCGCGGGGGCCATGCCCGCGCCGGTCCACCATCTCGGCCCGGGTGCGCGGCCTCCGGCCGCCCCCGTGTCGCTGGACCGTCTCAGCACCACGGGCATCGCCGGGCTGCTGGAGCTGGCGGCGGGCATGCCGTCCACGCCACCGGACGTGGCCGACGACGCGCTGTCGTACGCCGACCTGCTGTGGGGCCTGCTGAGCCAGGGCTGACCGGCGTATCGTTCGTCGCCGGACGGCCGGACGGCGGGTCCAGCCTGGTGGGAAGGGACGGACGGCATGCAGCAGATGCCCCTGGACAGCGCGGAAGCGCGCGTGGAGATCGCCGCGCCGGTGGCGAAGGTGTGGGAGCTGGTCGGGGATCCCCTGCGCTGCGGCGACTGGAGCCCGGAGAACCTGGGCGGGCGGTGGCTGGACGGCGCCACCCGTCCGGCCCTGGGCGCTCGCTTCCGCGGCACCAACCGGCGCGGCCTGGCGTGGTGGTACACCAACTGCACCGTGGTGCGCTACGAGCCTGAGCGCGCCATCGCCTGGGAGGTCCGGGTGCCCTGGGGCGGCCCGCCGCTGTCGCGCTGGACCTACGAGCTGGCGCCCTCGGCGGCCGGCACGGAGGTCACCGAGCGGTGGGAGCTGCTCAACGCCAGCGCGTTGACGCGCGCGACCTGGGTGCTGGTCGCGGGCAGCCCCGCGGCGCGCGTGGCGATGCTGAAGGCCTCGCTGGCCACGTCGCTGGGCAAGCTCAAGAGCGTGCTGGAGCGCGACGTCGTGGCGGCCGGCGAGGGCGGTCAGGCCTGAGGGACGGCCTCGTCGGGATCGTCCAGCCGCAGCTCCTCGTCGCGCACCGCGAGTCCGTTCACCGCTGCCCCGGCGGCCAGCAGGCCCGCCGCGATCGCCATCGCCTGGTGGTGGGCGCGCGCCGAGGCGCCCCGCGCGGCCGCGGCGACGCCCGGGGGGGCGCCCTCCGCCGGCGCGTTGAGCGGCGCCACCGCCGCGCGCAGCGCCGCGGTGTCGTCGACGCCGGCGCGCCCGGCGACGTCCGCGTAGAACCCGGCGGTGACCGCGACGAACACGGCGGCCCCGGCCAGTTGCGGGCCGACGCGGGAGATGGCGTTGTTGATGGCGCTGGCCAGCCCCGCGTGGCGCGGCGGGATCGACGCCATGAGGGCGGTGGTCAGCGGCGCCACCATCACGGCCAGGCCCAGGCCGAAGACCACGGCCATGGGCAGCAGGTCGACGACGTAGTCGGCCGGCGGCGGCCACGTCGCCGGGCTGGCGGGACGCAGGTCCCAGGCGGCGCTGTCCGCCGGCATGCGCACCAGCCACAGCAGCCCGGCGGCCATCAGCAGCGGTCCGGCGGTGAGGAAGCGCCGCGGTCCCAGCCGTGCGGCCAGCGCGCCGAACCGCGACGACAGCCCGGCGAGCAGCAGTGACATCGGCACGAGCGCCACCCCCGCCGCCGTGGCGCTGTAGCCCAGCGTGCCCTGCAGGTGGATCACCGTGAGGTAGCTGGCGACGTACAGCGCGCCGTAGATGAGCAGCGTGGAGGCGTTGATCGCGGCGAAGTTGCGCTCGCGGAACAGCCCCAGCGGCACCAGCGGGTTGCGCCGCCGCGCCTGCACCGGCACGAACAGCGCGGTCGCGAGCGCCCCGACCGCCAGGGCCACGAACGCGCCGGTGTCCTGCCACTGCGCCTCCTGCCCGCGGATCGCGCCGTAGGTCAGCCCGCCCAGCCCCGTGGCGATCAGCGCGGCGCCCAGCCAGTCGAAGCCGCGGGCGGCCTCCTCGTCGCGGCTCTCCGGCACGTGGCGCAGCGTGGCCCAGATCGCCACGGCCAACAGCGGCACGTTCAGCAGGAACGCCGCCCGCCAGCTCACCGTGTCCACCAGCGCGCCGCCCAGCAGGGGGCCCAGGATGGTCGTGGCGGCCGAGGCCGCGGCCCAGACGCCGTAGGCCCACCCGCGCCGCGCACCCGTGAACACCGAGGCGATCAGCGCCAGCGACCCCGGCACCAGCACGGCCCCGCTGGCGCCCTGGAGCAGGCGCGCCACGATCAGGGCCGGCATGGATGGCGCCAGGCCGCACGCCACGGACGTGGCCGTGAACCCGGCCAGGCCGACCAGGAACATGCGCCGGCGCCCGTAGCGGTCGCTCGCCGCGCCGGCCAGCACCAGCAGCGCGGACAGCGTGAGCAGGTAGCCGTTGTAGACGTAGGACTGCGCCTCCAGGACGCCGAACGGCCCGCTGCCCAGTTCCTCGGCGATCCGGGGCAGGGCGACGCCGACCAGCGTCGAGTCGAGGAACACGACGCTGGAGGCCAGCACCACGGCGGTCAGGGTCCAGCGCTCGCGGGTCAGGTCAGCGGCCATGCGGCATCTTCGCACTCCCCGCGCACGGATTCGCCGTGGAACCGCGCCGCCGGGCCATGCGTTGCTACCCTCGACGGTCGAGACGGGAAGGCGGGCGATGTCCTCGGTGATCCAACGGGACCAGCGCACCATCGGCGGCGTTCGGCGGCGGCCCACGGGGGGCCGCTGGGGCGGCGTGCGCCTGGCGCTGCTGATCGGGCTGGCCGGCGCCCTGCCGGCGTTCCTGGGCGTGTGGGCGCTCAACAGCGCCCAGCCGACCGTGGCGGAGCGCCGCGCGGAGCTCGCCGCCTACCTGGGCGAGCTCAAGCCGCTGGCGGAGGAGACCGGGTTCCTGGTCATCCACGGGTTGCGCGCCGGCGTCAACGACATCGGCACCGGGGCGTTCAGCGACGAGATCCTGCAACAGCAGCCGGTGGGCTGGCGCCGCGACCTCGAGCAGCTCAAGGACAAGTTCGCGGCGGTGAAGGCGCCGGGCGGCCTCGAGGACGCGCACCAGGCGCTGGCGGCGACGCTCGACGGCTACATCGAGGTGACGCACCAGCTCGAGGCGGCGGCGCACGCGCCGGTCTACCGGCGGCGCATGCTGGTGCGCCGGGCGGCCGATCTCGGCCAGCGCATCGACCGCGAGTGGAACGTGGGCGCGTACCAGATCCAGTGGGCCCTCGACGAGGTCGGCGAGGACATGGTGATCTGGCTGCCCGACCCCACGGTGAACCCGGACTCCGACGACTACGTCGACGGCGACCCGGACGAGGCGCGTCCGAACGACTTCATGCGCGAGACCGGCGTGCAGCGCCGCCTGCGGGCCTCCGAGGCGGCGTCCGACGCCTGAGGCTCATTCCAGGTAGCGGCTGCGGAACGCCTTGGCCACCAGGCCGCTGCGGTCGTGCACGTCGAACTTGCGGAACAAGCTCTCCAGGTGCTTCTGGGCGGTGGACCGGGCGATGCCCAGGCGTTCGCCGATCTCCCGGTTGGCCAGGCCCTCGGCGACCAGGTCCAGCACCTGCTGCTCCCGGGGTGTGAGGTCCGGCAGCTCGGCGGTCTGCGATGGCAGGCCCACCAGCAAGGGCACGAACGCCTGGTCGATCACCCGGTGCCCGCCGCTGACGCGGCGCACCGCGTCCACCAGGAGCCGCGGCGTGGTGTGCTTGAGCAGGTAGCCGGTGGCGCCCGCGTTCAGCGCGGCCCGCAGGTCGCTGGGCCGCTCGTGGGCCGACAGCACCAGCACCTCCGGGCCGGCCGGGTGGCTCGACAGCGAGCGGGACACCTCCAGGCCGTCCTCCTCGCCCAGGCGCAGATCCAGCAGCACCACATGGGGCGAGGTCGCCTCGATCACCTCCAGCGCCTCCGCGACGCAGCGGCCGTAGCCCGCCACCTCGATGTCCGGCGCCGCGGTCAGCAGCGACCGCAGCCCCTCCCGTACCAGTGTGTGGTCCTCCACGATGACCACGCGGATCGTTGCGGCGTCCTGCACCCTCGGCCTCCCCGTTGCGTCCTGTCGGGGTCGGGTGTCGTCGCGCATCTGTCGAGGCCGAAGGGCCGGATCGGGGCATGCCCAGGGTCCAACGACGTAGGCATGTACGTAGTTCGCGCGGGCCGATCGCCCACCCGGGTCAGCCCGCCGGGGGCAGCGGCGGCTCGAAGGCGAAGGGGTCGGCGCAGTAGGCGCGGACGCTGCGGGCCAGTCTGGCGGCGTGGAAGCCATCCAGATAGCGGTGGTCCATCGTGGCCGCCAGGTTGAGCATCGGGCGGATCACGATCTCGCCGTCGACCACCACCGGCTTGTCCGCCACCTCGCCGACCAGGACCAGGTACGGCACGCGGTAGTACGGCGACAGGGGCGCGTACGCGTGCTGGATGCCGAACATGCCCACGGAGGTGACCAGGGCGCTGCCGAAGGTCTGGCGCGGCATGCCGGCTTGCGGCAGGTGGATGTCCAGGTCGATCGC
>DATMKC010000166.1:0-2576 GCA_035553555.1 Egibacteraceae bacterium
CCCACGTCCAGGACCTCGCCGTTGCGGCCGGTCACCACCGGCGTCACCGCCGAGTCGCAGCACAGCTGCCGCGCGAGCTCGGGTGAGACGGGTCCGTGACCGTCGATCGTCGCCGGCTCCGCACCTGGGACGCCATGCAACGCGTCCGGGGTGGTGATCAGCAGCACCTTGGACGGCGGCATCGTGGTCTTGGCGATGTTGCGGGCGGTGTGCGCCAGCGTCGCCAGGTCCACCAGCGCGTCAGCCTGGCGCTGCACGAACGTCCGGCTGTCACGCTCCGACGTCTTGTCCGACAGGGTGTCCAGCATCCCCCGCACCGTGGCCGCCCCAATGGGGTCCAGGTGTGCGGTGAGCACGTCCATGCCGTCACGCACGGACCATTGGAGCTTGCGGTCCTGAAACGCGCGGCGTTCCCGCTCCGCCAACACATCCACACCGGTTTTCGCGACGGCGGTGTCGATCTCACGGGCCAGGCGGGTGCGGTTCACGGTCTGGCCGACCGTCGACGCGGTCCGGTCAATCGTGGCGAGCAGCACCTCGGCGTCGTCCCGGCCGGCGACCTCGGCGGCTTTGCGCACCGCCACGGCGGCCTGGCCCACGCCCATACGGCCGTCGGCGAACGCCGCCGCCGTGTCCGGCAACTGCTTCAGCCCCGCCGCCAGCTCCGTGCGCGCCCTCGCCTCACCCGGCGTCAGGTGCAGCACGCGCGTCAACAGGTCCTCGGTCGATGCGGCGGACTGGCCGCGCGCGGCGTGCCGCTGCTCGATCTCGCCCACCACCGCGCACTTGTGCGACTCCGCGACCCTGCTCACCGCTTCCAGGCACTGCACCGCCTGCGTGAGCTCGACATCGGAGACCGCACCGCCCAACGGCAGCGTCTTCGCGCGACGCAACGCGCGCTCGGCCACGTCCAGCAGACCGTGAAGGTCCGCGGTGGCCAGCGCCGCGTCGATCTCGAACCCCGCACTCGAACACATGTTCGACACATTATCACGAGGGTGCGACTCGTCAACCCACGAAATTGAATCTGTGGGCAACCCGTGCAGGAGCGGTCAGTCGGTGAACCACAGGCGCTCGCGGACCTCGTCGGCGTAGGCCTCCGCCGGGGCGAGGTGAGGGCCGGCATAGCCGTAGGTGAACCACTGCCCCAGCAACGGGTCGGCCTTCATGCGCTCGTGCGCGCGCACGCGGTGCTCGGCCGACCCCGGGCCGGTGATGCAGCGATGCCGGGCGAACATCTCCACGGTGAACAGCAGGCGCTTGCCGCGCTCGCGCCGGCGCGCGGCGTAGCCGGCGAAGGCGGCGGCCTCCCAGCCACCCTCCAGCACGGTCTCGGCGACGGCCCGCGCGTCGGACAGCGCGCAGGACAGCCCCTGGCCGATCAGGGGGTTGGTGTACCCGGCCGCGTCACCGATCAGGACGAGGCCGGGCGCGACGGGCTCGCGGACCCAGCCATCGTGCATGGGCCAGGTGGCGCACGGCCCGGCCGGCTCGGCGTCGGCGAGCGTGTCCGCGCCCGGGACGCTGCGCAGCCGGAAGTCCTCCAGGAAGCGCTCCGTGCGGCCGGGCCCGCGGAAGCGGCCGCGCCGGTCCGGCATGACGAGCTGGTACAGGCGCACCAGGCCGGAGCCCTGCGGGAACACGAAGCAGAGCTTGCCGTCCTCGTTGGCGATGGCCTCGTCCCTGTCGGGCCACTCCTTCGCCCCGTCGATGAGCAGCCCGGTGCCGTAGGCCAGCACCGGCGTCTGGGTCAGGGTCATGCCCGCGGCCCGCCGGACCGCCGACTCGCGCCCGTCCGCGCCGACCACCAGGCGGGGCCGCAGCTCGTGCCGTCGTCCGTGCTGGGTGAACGCGATCCACGGATGCTCCCCGGGGCGGATGTCGACGTCGCTCACACCGCGCAGCACGCGGGCGCCGGCGGCGACCGCGGCGTCGCTCAGCGCCGCGCACAGCCCCGGGTGCGACACGCCCAGCGCGCCGGGCACGCCCGGCACCATGCGGTCGAGCGGGACGGCCTCCGCCTCGGCCCGCGCGGGCGTCCAGCCCTCGTCGTAGTGGATCAGGGTCGTGAGGACGTTCGCGCCGGCGGCGACGAAGGTGCCGTAGAGGCCGGTGTCCATCGCGTGGCGCACGCCCCACGGCAGCACGTACTCGCCCAAGACGCGATCGCGATAGCGCAGGGAGCGCTCCAGGATCACCACCGACAGGCCTGCCCGGGCCAGCAGTGTGGCCGCGGCTCCGCCGGCCGGCCCGCCGCCCACCACGACGACGTCCGCGTGCGCGCCGGCGCGCGCCCATTCGGTCCCCACCATCTCGTACTCCCCCCTTGACCGCTCTCCCCCCGGAGACGATCAAGGAAGCTACTCTGCGTGACGGGGGGGCGTCAAAGCGACACCTTTTCCGTCGGCACGCGCACGAGGCGCACAAGCCGAAGCCCGGTTCTTCCAGAAATGCGTCGAATGTTCGATGCGTGGAGGTCCCGGACCGCGGCTTCGCCGCTGGTGGCCCGTGCGGTCAGCGCCGGCGGCGCAGCGCCAGGCCACCCAGGGCCAGCGCCATGCCGGCCAGGGCCGCGG
>DATMKC010000167.1:0-3712 GCA_035553555.1 Egibacteraceae bacterium
CGATGATCGGGAACATCTGCAGCGACAGCCACGGGTACACCTCGCGCCAGCCGAGCAGGTGCAGCGCCCCGAGCTTCTGGCGCACCGACAGTCCTGGGGAGCGCAGCGCCCGCCACAGGTGGCGGATGGACACCTGGAACCACCCCTGCGCCCAGCGCATGCGCTGGTTCCAGAGCTGGCGGAACGTGGTGGTGCCCAGCTCGCGCGAGATCAGGCCGGGGTCCGACGCGATGCGCCCGCCCGCCTCGACGACCCGCAGCGACGAGTCGATGTCCTCGGTCAGCATGGAGCCCCGCATGCGGATCTCGTGCAGCAGGTCGCGGCGCCAGTAGCCGTTGGACCCGCCGAAGATGCCGAACCCGTGCAGCCGCGCGCGGCCGGGGTGGCTCACCGCGTAGATCGCCTCGAACTCCACGGCCACCAGCCGCGCCAGCCGTGACGCGTCGCCGTTGCGCACCACGCAGTGCCCTTGCACCACGTCGTAGCCGTTGGACAGCCAGCGCCAGGCGCGCCGGAACGAATCGGGCTCCGGGTGATGGTCGGCGTCGAACACGCCGACGAACTCGCCGCGCAGGGTCGACAGCGCCGCGTTGACGTTCTGGGCCTTGGACGTGCTCGCGTCCACGCGGAACGGCCGAAAGCGCGGCTCGCGCTTCGCCAGCCCCCGCAGGCGCGCCTCGACCGCCATCGGCTCGGGCGTGTTGTAGGCGAGCACGACTTCGAGGTCCGGGTAGTCGATGCGCAGGAACGCCTCGATGGTCTCCACGATCGTCGCCGCCTCGTTCGGCAGGTACGCGGCGATCACCGCGCTGGCGGGCGGTTCGGGCGCGCCGGGCTCGTCCGGCGGCGCGGGCCGGCGCAGGGCGGCGATGCCCTCCATCCAGATCAGGATGCCGGTGACGAGCAGCGCACCGACGACCACGAGGTAGACCACACCGGTGATGTCGTGGCCGGCGCGCCAGAGCCAGAGGTAGCCGAGGTAGGGCAGGACCAGTCCGACCACGGCGGTCGCCGCGATCTGCAACGGGGTGCGCACGGCGCGCAGCAGCGCGTCCCGCCGCAGCCGCAGTCGGTCGCGCGCACGCTGCTGGCGGAGCGCCTCGACGACGGCCTCCATGCGCGGCTCCCAGCGCAGCGGCAGCAGGTCCAGGTGCGCCTCCGCGTAGTCCAAGGCCACCCCGGCGCGCGGCTCGGCGTCGTCCGGGCCGCCGTCCGCGTCGCGCCCGCCGAGGGGCGCGTAGCCGGCGCTGGGCGTGAGGCGCAGCGTGGAGCCGCCGGCGACGAACGCGTGCGCGGAGATCGCCCGCAGCGCCAGGCCCAGGCGGCGCGCGGCGTCCTCCGGACCGGTCTCCGGCAGGAGCACGCCGATGCGCTGGTCGCCGAGGAGGCCGCTGAGATCCAGCGGGCGCAGCAGGCCCGTGAGCAGCCCGGCGAGCTGCTCCAGGACGGCGCGCTCGGCCTCCGTGCCCAGGCGCAGCCTGATCGAGTCGAGCTCGGACAGCGACAGCTGCGCGAACACCCCGGGGGTGCCGCCGCGGCGCGTGCGCAGGGTCTCGCGGCGAAGCTCCTCGCGCAGCCGCTCGGTGGACAGCAGGCCGCTGCGAGGATCCGCCCCCAGGTCGTCCAGGGGCACCGGCGGTCTGGCGAGCTTGGCCCGCACCCGTGCCAGCAGCTCCGGGATCGCCACCGGCTTGGTGACGTAGTCGTCCGCGCCCAGCGCGAAGCCCTCGACCAGGTCCTGGATGCCGTCACGGGCGGTCAGGAAGATCAGTGGCATCGCGCGCGTCGCGGCGTTCGCGCGCAGCGCCGCCAGGAACGCGAACCCGTCCATGCCGGGCATGTTGATGTCGGACAGGACCAGGCCGGGCACGTGCGCGTGGAGCTTGGCCAGCGCGTCGTCGCCCGAGTCCGCGGTCCGCACGCGATAGCCGGCCTGTGTCAGCACCTCGTGCAGCAGCTCGCGGATCATCTCGTCGTCGTCGACGACGAGAATGCGCCGCCTGTCCGGCGCCGCGCCCTGGCCTGATTCCCCGTTGGCCTGCTCCACGCGCCCAGCAGACCACATCACGGCTCGCCCGTCCCGCCCGGCGCTCATTCGCCCAGCTCGGCCGCCACGTCCGGGGCGGGCACGGGTGACTCGGTGAACGTCATCTCGCCGCGCAGGCTCATCGCGCAGGCGACCCCCGCGGTCACGCCCTTGGCCGCCGCGATCTGTACGAGCTGTGTGCCCGGGGTCATGTCGCCGGCCGCGAACACGCCCGGCACGCTGGTCTGGCCGTTCTCGTCCACCCAGACGCACTCGCCGCCCTCCACCATGCGGCAGCCGAGCCGCTCGGCCAGCGGGCTGGCGGGCTCGTGGCCGATCGAGAAGAACAGCAGCTGTGCGGGCACCGTCTCGCCGCCTCGCAGGCGCACGCCCTCCAGCCTGCCCGGTGCGCCGGTCAGCGCGGCCGCCCGGTCCTCGATCAGCCGGATCCCGTTGCGCCCCAGCGCGTCCCGGTGCCGCTCGTCGCCCTGGAACCGGGTGTGGCCGGTCACCACGGTGACCGACCGCGCCCAGTCCAACAGCTCCAGGGCGAAGCCGGCGACGTGCGGGGCCCAGCCCAGCGCCACGACGTCGCGATCGCGCGCCTCGTAGCCGTCGCAGGCCGGGCAGTGGAACACCGAGGTGCCGTAGTGGTCGAGGAACCCTTCGACGTCGGGGAAGCGGTCGCGCACCCCCGTCGCCAGGACGAGGCGGTGGGCCAGCACCGGCTCGCCGTCCACCTCCACGGCGAAGCCCTCGTCGAGCCTGCGCGCCGCCGTGGCTTTGCCGGCGCGCCACGATGCGGTCGGGTAGGCCAGCAGCTCGCGGCGGCCCCGCTCCAGCAGCTCCTCGGGACTGATCGGGTCCAGGCCCAGGTAGCCGTGCGCCGCGCGCGTCCAGCGGTTGCGGTGCTCGCCGCTGTCGATCACCACCACCTTGCGGCGGTAGCGCGCCAGCCAGCTCGCCGCGGCCCGGCGGGCCTGGCCGCCGCCCACCACGATCGCGTCCTCCATGGCGGCATGGATGCCCTGGCGCGCCCGCGCTCACGCGCCGACCCCCGGCGGTTACCATCGCCGCATGTCCACCAGGCGCCTCACCGAGTTCAGCCACGGGGCCGGCTGCGGCTGCAAGCTCGGCCCGGGCGAGCTCGCCGCCGTGCTGGCCATGCTGCCGCCGTACGCGCACGAGGACCTGCTGCTGGGCGCCGACAGCGGCGACGACGCGGCCGTGTGGCGCCTGGACGACACGCGCGCGCTGATCGCCACGGTGGACTTCTTCACGCCGATCGTGGACGACGCGCGCACATGGGGGCGCATCGCCGCCGCGAACGCCGCCAGCGACGTCTACGCCATGGGCGGCCGGCCGCTGTTCGCCCTGAACCTGGTGAGCTGGCCGCGCGAGGCGCTGCCGCTGGAGCTGCTCGGCGAGGTGCTGGCGGGCGCGGCCGACGCCGCCGCCGACGGCGGCTGGATGGCCGTGGGCGGCCACTCCATCGACGACCCCGAGCCGAAGTTCGGCCAGGCGGTGATCGGCGAGGCGGAGCGCGCCCGGCTGCTCACCCACCGCGGGCTGCGCGCCGGCGACGCGCTGGTGCTCACCAAGCCGCTGGGCGTCGGGGTGATCACCACGGCGGTCAAGCGCGGCGCGGCGCCGCCGGAGGCGGTCGACGCGGCGATCACGTCGATG
>DATMKC010000168.1:0-3936 GCA_035553555.1 Egibacteraceae bacterium
GCCTGCGAGGTGATCGAGCTGCCGCTGGACCACGACGCCGCCGTGTCCGGCGCGCACTCCTTCGTCCCCGCCCTCGTGAAGGCCGTCACCACCGTCCTCGACGCATCCTCGCCAAGCGCAACGGGCCGCTAGCCCTCAGCCGCGTACCGCCCGTCCAGGGTTCTGGCCGGCCTCGAGCTCGGCGATGAGGTCGAGCAGCCCGGCTGCCTCCCACGAGCGGTTCCGCCGTCCTCCGCTGAGCGGAACCAGGACGTCCGCCTCCGCGAGCTGGTCGAGCGCCATGTGCACGGCCGCCTTCGCGCGTCCCGTCGCCGCGCACGCGACCGCCGCCGTGATGACCGGATGCGCGGGCAGCACGTCGATCACCGCCCAGGCCGCCGCGTCCGATCGTGGACTCGGCCCCCCGGCGAGCCGCGTCCGCCACTCCTCGCGCAACGAGGCGACCGCGCCGAGGTAGGCGTCGGCCAGATGCGCCGCACGAGCAGCGGCGCCCACGAAGTGCTCGAGCCACGCCGCGACATCGCCTCGGCGGTACGCGGTCAGGCCCGAGATGTAGCGGTCCCGCGCACGGGCGAACTCGACGCTGATCGGCGGCACGAACGACGGTGTGAGCCCACGGCGGCGCAGGACGACGTGGATGAGGGCGCGCCCGGTTCTCCCGTTCCCGTCGTCGAACGGGTGGATCGTCTCGAACTGCGCGTGGACGAGCGCGGCTTGCGCCAGCGGCGCGAGCGATTCGTCGTTGATCGCCTCGCACAGATCGTCCAGGAGTGGCGCGACATGCTCGGGGGGCGGCGGGACGAAGTCGGCGCCGCACGGGTTGTAGTCGTTGCCACCGATCCAGTTCTGGCCGGTGCGCACCCGGCCGGCGACGTGAGCGTTGGGCGCGCCGGCCATGAGCAGCCGATGGATCGAGACGATCTGTTCAGGCGTGAAGCGCCGCGTCGCCGTCGCCTCGTGGATGGCCAGCTCCATCGCGTCGATGTTGGCGAGCACTTCCAACGTGGTCGGGCTGACCTTTCCCGTCGTGTCCGCGCGCGCCTCACCACGCGCGAGCTCGCGCACGTCGACATGAAGTCCCTCGACCTTCGACGACGCGATCGACTCGGTGCGAAGGAGCAGCCGCGCAAGCGGCGCGAGGGACTCCCCGCCTGAGCCCAAGTGCTGGAGAGCACGCTCCGCGTCCGACAGCAGGCCAGTGAGCTGCGCATCGCAATTGAGGTCCGCTCCGGCGAGCGGGAGCGGGACGAAGGCGTCGTACTTGCAGGCGCGGCGATACCGAGCCGGCGCGTACAGCGTCGGATCGTGCTCCCATGTCAGCGACACGAAGTGACCGCGCATCCTGAACGACCTCCCAGCCTTAGTTCAGTTTAACAGCTAAGCTGAACTAAGCGTACGGTGTCGTTCAGGAAGGCTACGTCTGGCAGTTGGCGCAGTAGAACGACTCCAGTTTGCCGATCTTGCCGAGCACGATCGGCTGGCGGCAGCGGCCGCACGGCAGCCCCTCCCGGTCGTAGACCCGCAGGTACTCGCCGAAGCCGCCCTCCTCGCCGAACAGGTCGGTCTGGTCGGCGTCGCCGCCCTCGGCCGTGCCGCCCTGCTTGACCGCCTCGTAGAGCACCTCCAGGACGGCCCGGTACAGGCGGCGCACCTCCTGGCTGGACAGCGTGGCCGACTTGCGGGTGCCGGACAGCCCCGCCGTCCACAGGATCTCGTCGGAGTACAGGTCGCCGAGGCCCACGATGAAGCTCTCGTCCACCAGCAGCGCCTTCAGCGGCTTGTCGCGGGTCTTGAGCTCCTGCGCCAGCGCGTGCCAGGTGAACGTCTGCGCCAGGGGGTCGATGCCCTTGAGCTGCAGCTCGGGCATCTCGTCGACCTCCTCACGGGTGGCCGCGTAGAGCTCGGCTTCCTTGCTCGGGTCGTGCACGTGCAGCGCCCCGCCGGTGGTGAACGTCAGCACGGCACCGGTGTGCTTGCCGGGCGGCTCGGAGGCGGTCTCGCGCGTCAGGGAGCCCTGGTCGCCCAGGTGCATCGCCATCGCCATGCCCTCGTCCAGTTCCAGGACCAGCCACGTGCCCCGGCGCTGGATCGCGTCGATCTTGCGGCCGACCAGCGCCTTGGTGAAATCCGGCCGGTTGCGGTGCCTGGAGACGAGCTGGGCGTTCTTGACGGTCGCGTCCTTGAAGCGCTTGCCCACGAGCTCCTTCTCGAGATCCTTGCGCAGGACCTCGACCTCGGGCAGTTGCGTCACCGGTCCCTCCGACCTCTCCTCAGCTCGACACAGCTCGACTCAGGCGGACTCTGGCGCCGGATCCGCCACGTCCGCCTGGGGCGCCGGCGCGCCGTCGGCCGCGGGCGTCGCGCTGAGGTCGGACACTACCGCGAAACGCTGCCGGAGCACGGCATATGCCTCCTGGGCGGCGGCCTGCTCGGCCTCCTTCTTGCTGCGGCCGACACCTTGGCCGAGCGACTCCCCGGCCACCGAGACCACGGCGGTGAACTGCTTCTCGTGGTCGGGGCCCTCCTCGGACAGCTCGTACAGCGGCAGCAGCCCCAGCTCGCCGGCCGTGAGCTCCTGCAGGGAGGTCTTGTAGTCCAGCGACTCGCGGCGGCGGGAGATGTCCTCCAAGAGCTCGCTGAACAGCCGCCGGATCAGCTCCGCCACGGGTTCATGCCCCTGGTCCAGGTACACCGCGCCCAGCACGGCCTCCAGGGTGTCGGCCAGGATGGAGTCCTTGTCCCGGCCGCCGGACTGCTCCTCGCCCTTGCCCAGCAGCACCTCCTCGCCCAGGCCCAGGCCCCGGGCCACGTCGGCGAGGCTGTGGGTGTTCACCGCCGCCGCCCGGACCTTCGCCAGACGGCCCTCGCTGGCCTCGGTGAAGCGGTGGTAGATCCAGTCGGTCACCACCAGGCCCAGGACCGCGTCGCCCAGGAACTCCAGGCGCTCGTTCGTGGGCAGCCCGCCCGCCTCGAAGGCGTGGCTGCGATGCGTGAGGGCCAGGCGAAGCAGCTCCGGGTCCGAGAACCGGACCCCGAGCTGCGTCTCCAGGCGTGTGCTCATCCTTCGCCCTCTGCCAGTTCGGCGAGCTTGTCGGCCGCCTCCCCCACCGTGCGCAGCGCGACCAGCTCCTCGTCGCTCATGGTGATGTAGACGCCGCGCTCGGCCAGCGCCCGCTCGACGCTCTCGATGACCTCCACGAGGTCGAGCGAGTCGGCGTGCAGGTCCTCGTCGAAGTGCGAGGCCTCGTCGAGCTCCTCGTCGCCCAGCCCCAGCACGGACGACAACCGATCCATCAGCAGCGCGAGGATCTCCTCGCGCGTGACCACGTCGCTCATGTCCCGCCTCCCTCGTCCACGGCACCCGACATCGCGTCCGCGACGCGCCCCGCCAGATCCTGCCCGGCCACGCGCGCCGCCGTGCGCAGCGCGGCGGCGATCTCGGCCTCGCCGGCGGCGCCGTGCGCCACCAGCACGTTGCCGGTCACGCCCAGGAGCACCGCCGCGCCGCCGTGCTCGTCGTCTCCGCCCAGCGCCTCCACCGTCTTCAGGAACACGTTGCCGGTGAAGCCGTCGGCCACCACCACGTCCACGGCGCCCGCCACGACGGCGTCCGGCTCGACGTTGCCGCCGAAAGCCGGGCCGAGCGCCGCGGCGAGCAGTTCGTGGGCCTCGCGGGCCAGCGCGTTGCCCTTGCCCGCCTCGGCGCCGATGTTGAGCAGCCCGACGCGGGGCGCGGCCACGCCCAGGACCTGCGCGTACGCGACACCCATGCGGGCGTGGCCCACCAGCAGCTCCGCGGTCACGTCCGCCGACGCCCCGGCGTCGACCAGGACGGTGCCCGTTTCGCCGAAGGGCAGCAGCGCGGCGACCGCCGGACGGCGCACGCCGGGGAGCCGGCCGAGGGCGAACAGGCCGGCGCCACGTTGGCCGCCGGCC
>DATMKC010000169.1:0-4748 GCA_035553555.1 Egibacteraceae bacterium
TTTCGGGACCTTGCCAATAGAAGCGGCCGAGCTCGATCCCGACAATCCGGCGAGGGCCCGATGCCCGCGCAATGCCTGTCGTCCCAACGGGGGAACGTGTGAGCCGGCCGCTTCATCCCAGCTTCGCCATCCGGCTGGAGCGGTGTGCGGACGAGATGGCCCCCGAGCACGTCCGCACCGCGATGCGGCTGTTCCTCGCGTGCCACCGCGAGGGGCGCGACCCGCGCGAGGAGGAACTGCACGCGCTGCTGCGCGACGCCCAGCCGGCTCCCTCCGTGGAGGGCCTGCTGCAGGCGTGCCACGAGGGCGGCGAGGCACTGTGGGAGGCGGCGGTCGCCGAAGCCGGGCCGCCGGAGCAGGCCGAGCTCGTGGACCTGGCGCGCGGCCTGCTGCACTGGCAAGGGCGCCTGGCCCGGACGCTCGTCCGCGACGCGCCCCGGCTGGACCGGGAGCCACAGGCCGCGCGGCGGGCGCTGGCCGGCGCCCTGCTGGGGGCCGCCGCGGCCCCCGCCGTGGAGGAGCGCGGCATCGCGGGCCTGGCCGAGCGCGCCGGCGTGCGCCTGCCCGAGCGCGCCGAGGTGCTGGCCTACCGCCTCCAGGACGGGGCCGGCCTGCCCCCGGACATCGCCGCCGTCCGGCACGCGCTCGAGGAGGCCGCCGGCGAGCCGGTGCTCAGCGAGGAGGACGCCGTCGAGGGCGCCGTCCTGCTGCCGGCCGGCGACGGCGCCGCCGAGCGCGCGGTCGCGGCGCTGGGCCGCGCGCTGGGACGGCCCGTCACCGGGGGTGCCGCCATCGCGGAGGGCGTCGGGGCCATCGCCGCGGCCGCCGCACGCGCCCGCGAGGTCCGCGACCTGGCCGTCGCGCTGGGCCGCGCGCCGGGGGTCCACCGCGCGCGGCAGCTGCTGGTGGAGCTGGCGCTGAGCGCCAGCCCGGAGCGGCTGGAGGAACTGGGCCGGCTGCTGGACCCCTTGGCGCGGCGGCCGAACCTGCTGGCGACCCTGGAGGCGTGGTTCGCCCACGACTTCGACCGGCGCGCCACGGCGGAGGCGCTGTCGATCCACCGCAACACGCTGGACTACCGCCTCCGGCGCGTCGGTGACCTCACGGGCCTGGCGCTGGACTCGGCGCGCGGGCTGCAGGCCGCCGGCGCGGCCCTGGTCTCGCGGCGCCTGCGCGCATCGGGGAAGCCGACGGCCGGGCGCCTGACCGGGAGCTAGCCGGAGCGGGCGAACTGCGTGCGCGCCAGCTCCGCGTACAGCCCCTCGGCCCGGAACAGCTCCTCGTGGCGGCCCCGCTGGACCACGCGGCCGGCCTGCACGACCAGGATCTGGTCGGCCGCCACGATCGTGGACAGGCGGTGGGCGATGACGATCGACGTGCGCCCGGCCAGGGCCGTGCGCAGCGCCTCCTGCACCAAGGCCTCGTTCTCCGAGTCCAGGTGCGCCGTCGCCTCGTCCAGGATCACGATCGCGGGGTCCTTGAGCAGCAGGCGGGCGATCGCGAGGCGCTGCTTCTCGCCGCCGGACAGGCGGTAGCCGCGCTCCCCCACCAGCGTGTCGTAGCGGTCGGGCAGCGCGGCGATCACGTCGTGGATCTGCGCGGCCCGGCAGGCGGCCTCCAGGTCGTCCGGCGTGGCGTCCGGGCGCGCGTAGCGCAGGTTCGCCGCGACGGTCTCGTGGAACAGGTGCGGGTCCTGCGGCACCACGCCGATGGCGGCGCGCAGCGAGTCGCCCATGAGGTCGCGCACGTCCAGCCCGTCGACGCGCACCGCCCCGGTGGTGACGTCGTACAGCCGCGGGATCAGCGAGCAGATGGTCGACTTGCCGGCGCCCGACGGCCCCACCAGCGCGACGGTCTTGCCGGGCCGCGCGGTGAAGCTCACGCCGTGCAGCACCAGCTCGCCGGGGCGCTCGTCCAGCGGCGCGCCGCTGTCCTCCAGCGACAGCAGGGAGGACTCGGCCGCCGACGGGTAGGCGAACGTGACGTCGTCGAACACCACCTCGCCGGCCGGGTCCGCCAGCTCGACGGCGTCGTCGCGGTCGGCGATCGGGTGGCGCACGTCGAGAACCTCGAACACGCGCTCGAAGCTCACGAACGCCGTCATGATCTCCACGCGCGCGTTCGTCAGCGCCGACAGCGGCGTGTACGCCTGCGTCACCAGCGCCGCGAACGTGACGATGTTGCCCGGCGAGAAGTCCGGCGACGTGATGGCCATGCGCCCGCCCAGCCAGTACACGACGGCGGTGCCCACGGCGCCCACCAGCGCCAGCGTGACGAAGAAGATGCGTCCCAGCACGGCGCCGCGCACGCCGATCTCGGCGACGCGCTGCGCGCGGGACCCGAACTCCTCCGCCTCCTCGCGGTAGCGCCCGAACAGCTTCACGAGCAGGGCGCCGGCCACGTTGAAGCGCTCGGTCATGCGCGAGTTCATCTGCGCGTTGACGACCATCTGCTCGCGCGTGATGTCCTGCAGCTTCCGGCCGACACGCCGCGCGGGCGCGACGAACAGCGGCAGCACCGCCAGGACCAGCAGGGTGAGCCGCCATTCCAGCCGCACCATGACGGCGAGCGCCGCCAGCAGCTGCACCACGTTGGCGACCACGGACCCGAACGTGCCGGTGACGGCCTGCTGGGCGCCGATGACGTCGTTGTTCATCCGGCTGATCAGCGCGCCGGTCTGTGTGCGCGTGAAGAACGCCAGCGGCATGCGCTGCACGTGGTCGTAGAGCGTGCGCCGCAGGTCCAGGATGATGCGCTCGCCGAGCCAGGCCGACAGGTAGCGCTGCAGCAGCGAGAACAGGGCGGCGGTGATCGCCACGGCGACCGCCGCCAAGGCCAGCACGTTGACCCTTCCCAGGTCGCCGTCGAGCACGGCGTGGTCGATCAGCATGCCGAACAGCACCGGCGGGATCACCGCCAGGCCGGCCGAGACCAGGATGGCGACCAGGAACAGCGCCAGGCGGCGGCGGTACGGCTGGACGAACTGCCGCCACACCCGCGCCAGCAGCTCGCGCGACAGCCGCCGCCCGCCGACCTCGGGGGCGCCGCGGCGCACGGCGGCGATGCCGGGGCTCATGCCCCCGAAGGGGTTGACGGGCGTCATGCTCATGTGGAGCCCATCGTCGCACGCTCCGTGGCGGACTCGAGCTCCGTGGAGACCCGCTCCCACTCGGCGGTGAGCGTGGCGACGCGGTCGTCGGCCAGGCGGTGGCGCAGCACCAGCTCCCGCACGCGCTCGCCGTCCTCGTAGACGTCCGGCTCGGCCAGCAGCTTCTCGCACTCGGCGGCCTGCGCCTCCGCCTCGGCGAGCTGCGCCTCCAGCTCCTCCTGGCGCCGCCGCAGCGCCTTGGTCTCGCGGTGCAGCCGGTTGCGCAACTCCGCCTCTTGCCTTTTCTGCTCCGCGGTCTTGCGCACCCTCGGCGCACTCGCAGAGGACGCGGTCGCGTCGGGGGTAGGGCCGGGGGCAACCGGCGCGGCCGTAAAGGGCTCTGGTCGCGCCAGGTGGTCCCGGCCCGTCGGATCCGGCATACGTTCGAGGTACGCCTCGTAGTCGCCGAGGTGTACGTGCGCGGCGCCGTCGCGCACCTCGACGATGGTGTCCGCCAGCGAGCGGATCAGGTAGCTGTCGTGGGAGATCAGCACCACGGTGCCGGCGTACTCGCGCAGGGCGTCCTCCAGGACGTCGCGGCTGGTGATGTCCAGGTGGTTGGTCGGCTCGTCCATGCACAGCAGGTTGGCCGGCTCCACCAGGAGCTTCGCCAGCGCCAGGCGGGCGCGCTCGCCGCCGGACAGCACCGCGACGCGCTTGTCGACGTCCTCGCCGCTGAACAGGAACGACCCCAGCATGGTGCGCGGGTTCACGCCGCTGCCCGGCGGCACCGCGGTGGCGAACTCCTCCAGCACCGTGCGCTCCGGCTCCAGCGCCTCCAGCTGGTGCTGGGCGTAGTAGGCGACGCGCACGTTGTGGCCCAGGACGCGCTCGCCGCCGTCGATGTCCAGCACGCCCGCCAGGATCTTCAGCAGCGTGGACTTGCCGGCGCCGTTTGGCCCCACCAGCGCGATCTTCTGGCCGCGCTCCAGGCTCAGGTCCAGGCCGTCGTAGACGGTCAGGTCGCCGTAGCGCTTGACCACCCCGTCCAGGCGCAGCACCTCGCGCCCGGAGCGCGGCGGGGGCGGGAAGCGGAACTTGAGCGCCTTGGTGCGGCTCTGCGGCACCACCACGCGGTCCAGCTTGTCGAGCTGCTTGATGCGGCTCTGCACCTGGCGCGCCTTGGACGCCTTGTAGCGGAAGCGCTCGATGAACGCCTCCGTGGCGGCGATCTGCCGGGCCTGCCCGGCGGCGGCCGAGGCGAGCTGCTCGGCGCGCAGGGCGCGCTGCTGGACGAACGCCTCGTAGTCGCCGACGTACTCCGTCGCGGTCTGGTTCGCCAGGTCCACGACGCGGTTCACCGCGGCGTTGACGAAGTCGCGGTCGTGGCTGACCAGGACCAGCACGCCGGAGTACTCCGCCAGGAAGCCCTGCAGCCAGGTGACGCTGTCCAGGTCCAGATGGTTGGTCGGCTCGTCCAGCAGCAGCACGTCGGGGTCGCTCAGCAGCAGCCGGGCCAGCGCCACGCGCATCATCCAGCCGCCGGACAGCACCGTGGGCGGGCGCTCCATCTCGGTCTCGGAGAAACCCAGGCCGGCCAGCACCTGGCGGGCCTCGGACTCCACCGCGTAGCCGCCCAGGTGCTCGAAGCGCTCGTGCA
>DATMKC010000170.1:0-2740 GCA_035553555.1 Egibacteraceae bacterium
CCCACGGTCGGGTCGATGTCGACCTTGGCGACCTTCTCCGGGTTGGTGCGGTTGGTCTCCTCGATGTCGACGCCGCCTTCGGGCGAGGCGATCACCTTGTAGCCCTTGGAGACCCGGTCGTGCAGGATCGACAGGTAGTACTCCTCGGCGATGTCGCTGGCCGGCTCCACCAGCACCTGCTTGACCACGTGGCCCTTGATGTCCAGGCCCAGGATGCGCTCGGCGTTCTCACGCGCCGCGGCGGCGTCGGGGCAGTACTTCACCCCGCCGGCCTTGCCGCGCCCGCCCGTGAGGACCTGCGCCTTCACCATCACCGGCACGCCGAAGCCCTCGGCCAGGCGCTGCGCCTCCTCCGGCGTGGTGGCGATCTCGCCCTGCGGGGTGGTCGGGATGCCGTAGCGGCGGAACAGGTTCTTGCCCTGGTACTCCATCAAGTCCATGGAGCGCGGCCCTTCCTCTCGTGTGGTCTAGTCGCGCGGGCGCACGTTGGCCTGTACCCACTCGACGATGTCGGTGGTGCGCGCACCGGGCGTGAAGATCTCCGCCACGCCGGCTTGCTTCAGGGCGGTGATGTCGTCGGCCGGGATGATCCCCCCGCCGAAGACCACGACGTCGTCCGCGCCGCGCTCGCGCAGCAGCGCCACGACCTTGGGGAACAGCGTCATGTGGGCGCCGGAGTGGATGGACATGCCCACGCACTGGACGTCCTCCTGCAGCGCCGCCTCCACGATCTGCTCGGGCGTCTGGTGCAGGCCGGTGTAGACGACCTCCATCCCGCCGTCGCGGAGGGCGCGGGCGACGATCTTCGCCCCGCGGTCGTGGCCGTCGAGGCCCGGCTTCGCGATCAGCACGCGGATGGACACGGTTTTGCGCCTCCTGGTGTGCGCGGAACAGACTGCGCAGTGGCACCTGGCACCGCGCGCGCACCAGTGCGGCGCACGGCGGCGGAATGGCGCGGATCGTAGCCGACCCGCGAAAACGTCCGCCAACCGGCCAGATTGCCGTCAGCCCCCGTTCACGTGTCAGGAGCCCGCCGGTGACCGAACGACTGCGCGCGCAGCAGTGGGCCGAGCTGCTGCTGGAGCCCGGCGCCGAGGCGCTGGCCGGCCCCGCGGTCACGGCCAACCCGCTGGACTGGCCGGGCTACGACGACCTGCGCGCCGATGCACCGGGGGACGAGGCGGTGCGCGCCTGGGCGGGGCGCGCGGGCGGCCTGCCCCTGGTGCTGCTGGCGTTCGACTTCGCCCACCTGGGCGGCTCGATGGGCGCCGGCGTGGGCGCGCGCGTCGCGCACGCCTTCGCGGAGGCGGCGCGGCGGCGGCTGCCGGTGGTGACGGTGACGGCCACCGGCGGCGCGCGCATGCACGAGGGCATGGTGTCCCTGGCGCAGATGACGCGCACCACGCTGGCGGCGCGGGCGCACCGCGACGCGGGGCTGCTGCAGGTCACCGTCGCGGCCGACCCCACCACGGGGGGCGTGTACGTGTCGTTCGCCGCGCAGGCGGACCTCGTCGTGGCGGAGCCCGGCGCCTACGTGGCCTTCGCGGGGCCGCGCGTGGCCGCCAGCATGGGCGGGTCCGCCGAGGCGGCCGACACGAACCGCGCCGAGTCCGCGCTGGCGCACGGCCTGGTCGACGCCGTGGTGCCGCGCGCGGAGCTGCGCGCATGGGTGGCGCGGGCGCTGGGGGCCGTGGTGCCCGCCGTGCCGGTGCCGGTGGCCCCCGAGCCGGTGGAGCCGGCGGGAGGCGACGCCTGGGCACGCGTGCTCGCCGCGCGGTCCGACGCGCGCCCGCGCGCGCAGGCCTACCTCGGCCACTTCACCGACGTCACGCGGCTGTCCGGCGACCGCGCCGGCGGCCGCGACGACGGCGTGGTCTGCGCGCTCGCCCGGCTGCACGGCCGGCCGCTGGGCCTGGTGGCGCTGGACCGGCAGCCGGTGACGCCCGCCGGCTACCGCACGGCGTGGCGGCTGCTGTCCACCGCGGAGCGCCTGGGCCTGCCGGTGCTCACGCTGGTGGACACGCCCGGCGCCACACCGGCGCGCGAGGCGGAGGTCGCGGGCCAGGCGCGCGCGATCGCCGAGACGTTCGACCGCCTGGCCGCGCTGCGCACCCCCACCGTGTGCGTGATCACGGGCGAAGGCGGCTCCGGCGGCGCGCTGGCGCTGGCGTCGGCCGACCGGCTGCTGATGCAGCGGGGCGCCGTGTTCAGCGTCATCGCCCCGGAGGGCGCGGCGGCGATCCTGCACCGCGACGCGGAACGGGCACCGGAGGTCGCCGAGCGGCTGCAGCCCACCGCCGAGCGGCTGGTGGCGCTGGGCATCGCGCACGGGCTGGTGCCCGACGACCCGGCGGGCGCGCTGGCGCACGCGGCCGCCGCCCTGGACGAGCTGGCCGGGCTGGGCCCGGACCAGCTGCTGGCGCGGCGCCACGCCCACTGGATGGCGGTCGGCGGGGGTCTGGGCTCGTGAGCGGGCCAGGCGACCCGGCCGACGGCGGCACCGACCGGCCACCGGAGTTCGGCCCGCGCGGCTACGTGCCCCCGCAGGCGGCCAAGCGCGCCCGCAAGATCGTGCTGCGCGAGCCGATGGGGCTCGGCTGGCCGGTCGCCGCGGTGGTGGCGGGCGTCCTGCTGGTGCTGCTGGGCGTGGTGTTCCTGCTGACGCGGACGGGTCCTCCCGGTGCGCCGTTCGAGCCGGTCGCCGAAGTGGCGGACGTCGACCCGCGGGGGGCGGTCGTGG
>DATMKC010000171.1:0-2525 GCA_035553555.1 Egibacteraceae bacterium
CCGCCGTTCACGTCCTGCACGCTGCGGTTCATCTTGCCGGCCTCGTCGCCGAAAATGCGCAGCTTCAGGACCTTGGCCAGCAGCTTGTCGGCGTGCGCCTCGGTGTCGCCGCGCTCGGCGCAGACCAGCACCAGCAGCCCGGCCGCGATCTCGCCGATCGTCGCGCCGCCGACTTCCACGTGCGCGCGGCTCACGCGCTGGACCAGGGCGATCAAATCGGGTCCTCCTCGTCCGCCGTGTGCGCCTCCACGTCCGTCGGCAGCAGCTGGATCGTGGCGCGCAGGCCCGGCACGGCGCTCATGAGGGCCTGCTCGACTTCGGCCCGCACGGCGGCGGCGCGGCGCAGGCTCCAGCTGCCCGGCATGTGCATGTGCAGGTCGACGAAGCGGCGCTGGCCCGACCTGCGGCTGGACACGTGGTCGAAGCGGATCGTGGGGTGGCGAAAGCCGTCCAGCGTCTTTTGCACCACCGCCATGACCTCGGGCTCCAGCGCCTCGTCCATGAGGCCCTGCGACGAGCGCCACATCAGCGACACGCCTTCGCGCAGGATGTTGAGCGCGACGGCGATCGCCACCGCCGGGTCCAGCCACTGCCAGCCGGTGACCGCGACCAGGCCCACGCCGACGACCACGCCGGCCGAGGTCCACACGTCCGTGAGCAGGTGGCGGCCGCCGCCCTCCAGCGCGATCGAGCGGTGCGCCCGGCCCGAGGCCAGCATCGCCCAGGCCAGCGCGCCGTTCACGACGGAACTCAGGACCGACAGCGCCAGGCCGGGGCCGAGTTGGTCGAGCGGCTGCGGATCGAAGATGCGCCCCACGGCGGCCCACAGGATGCCGACCGCGGCGACGATGATCGCCAGGCCTTCGAAGCCGGACGAGAAGTACTCGGCCTTGTGATGGCCGTAGGGATGGTCCGCGTCCGCCGGCCGGCGCGCGATGGTGACCATCAGCAGGGCGAAGCTCGCGCCGGCGAGGTTCACGAAGGACTCCATCGCGTCCGACAGCAGGCCGACGGAGTTGGTGATCCACCACGCGAGGAACTTCAGCGCAATGGTGGCCAGCGCGACCGCGATGGAGGCGCGCAGCAGCAACTGCGGCGACAGCGAGCGAACCCACGCGGCGGACATGGCGGCATTCTGCTCGATTCGCCAGCGGCCGCGAGCCGCGCGGCGCGGCCGCCTCAGTGCGGCCGCCCCGGGTAGACCAGCAGCGCGGGCTCGACCTGCGCCAGCGCGAGGAAGTCGCGGTCGTTGTGGACGAGGAGCGCGCCGTGCTCCAGCGCCAGCGCCGCGATGAGGCAGTCGTTGGGCTTGCGTACGGTGAAGCCCTTTTGCCGCGCCCGCACATACAGCTGCGCCGCCACCTCGTACGTGGAGAGCTCGCGCGGCTCCAGGACGAGCAGCGACCACAGCACCTGCCGCATTCGGTCGTACTCCCTGGGGCTGCGGATGCCCTGGAGCACCTCCTGGAACACGGTGCCCGTCGTCGCGATCTCTTCGCCCTCGTCGCGCGACTCGACGAACCGGGTGGCGTCCGTCACGCGGCCGAGCATGGAATCGATCCACACCGAGGAGTCGAGCAGCAGCATCAGCGCTTCTTCCTCGCTCTGGGCGTCGCCGGGGGCGGCGGGACCTTGTACGAGGCCAGGCCCTGTTCCACGCGGTACTTGCCCGGCGGCTCGCCGGGATCGGTCTTGGGGTCGTAGCCGGGCCAGAACGTGTCCGGACCGGCCATGCCCCAGATGTCGCGCAAGCGCGGGCGCTTGGACCGTGCCACCATGTCGCGCAGGGCGCGGTCGACGACCTCACGCTTGGTCCGCGCGCCGGAAACCTTCATGGCCTCCGCGATGAGGTTCTCGTCGATGTCGATGTTGGTGAGCATGGAGTCATTGTATATGCCTTGTACATTCCGTCAACGGGTCCTGTGGCTCCTCCTGCTGCTCGGCCCGCCGCTGGCTTCGGGCCAGGTGCCGCCCACGCCCGCCGAGGTGCGGGCCTTCACGGGCCTTCACGCGGCGGCACACCTCGGCCACGTGGACGCGATCCGCACGCTGCGCGCCGCCGGCGCGGACCCGAACGCGCGCGACGGCCACGGCCGCACGCCGCTGCATGTGGCGACCTTCGCCAGGCAGCGCGATGCGATCCGGGCACTCGCGCAGGCGGGCGCCGACCTGAACCTGCTGGAGAACGACCGCTACGACGCGGTGACGATCGCCTCGGTCGCGAACGACGAGGAGACGCTGCGGCTGCTCCTGTCGCTCGGCGCCAGCGCGAAGCAGGTGACCAGCCGCTACGACGGCACGGCCCTCATCGCCGCCGCGCACCTCGGTCACGCCGGCGTGGTCCGCCAATTGATCGCGGCCGGCGCACCGCTGGACCACGTGAACAACCTGCACTGGACGGCCGCGATCGAGGCCGTGGTGCTCGGCGACGGCGGACCGCGCCACCAGGAGACGCTGCGGGCGCTGGTTGACGCGGGCGCCAACCTGCGGCTCGCCGACAGGAACGGCGCGACGCCGCTGCAGCT
>DATMKC010000172.1:0-2128 GCA_035553555.1 Egibacteraceae bacterium
CTTCGACATCTGCGAGAAGATGCTGTCCTACTTCATCCACAAGGTCAGCCCCGGCCGGTGGGTGTCCAAGCCCCGCATCGTGATCTGCGTGCCGTCGGGCATCACGGGCGTGGAGCAGCGGGCCGTGCGTGACGCCGCCCGGTGACCGGGTGTACGCTCGGCCACGTCGGTCTCCGCGACGACCTCGTTAGACTCGCCCGATCTGTCGATCTGGCCGCGTCCGGCGTCAGGTCCGCCTTCCCCCGCAGGAGCATTGGTGTCCCAGAGCTTCTCCAGTGCGTTCCAGTTCTTCGGCCGCGACATCGCGGTCGATTTGGGCACCGCGAACACCCTGGTCTACGTGCGCGGGCGCGGCATCGTGCTGAACGAGCCGTCCGTGGTGGCGATCAACACCAAGAACGGCGCGATCCTGGCGGTGGGCTCCGAGGCCAAGCGCATGATCGGGCGCACCCCCGGCCACATCGTCGCCATCCGGCCGCTGAAGGACGGCGTCATCGCCGACTTCGACGTGACCGAGAAGATGCTGCGCTACTTCATCCAGAAGGTGCATCGCCGCCGCCACCTCACCATGCTGAACAAGCCGCGCGTGGTGGTCTGTGTGCCGTCCGGCATCACCGGCGTGGAGCAGCGCGCCGTCGAGGAGGCCTCGATCCAGGCGGGCGCCCGCTCCGCCTACATCATCGAGGAGCCCATGGCCGCCGCGATCGGCGCCGGGCTGCCGGTGCACGAGCCGGCCGGCAACATGATCGTCGACATCGGCGGCGGCACCACCGAGGTCGCCGTGATCTCCCTGGGCGGCATCGTCACCAGCGCCTCCATCCGCATCGGCGGGGACGAGCTGGACGAGTCGATCATCAACTACGTGAAGAAGGAGTACTCCCTCATGCTGGGGGAGCGCACCTCGGAAGAGATCAAGATGGCCATCGGCAGCGCGTTCCCGCTGCCCGACGAGAACCACGCCGAGATCCGCGGCCGCGACCTCGTCTCCGGCCTGCCCAAGACCATCATCGTGAGCGCCGAGGAGATCCGCCGCGCCATCGAGGAGCCGGTCAACTCGATCATCGACGCCGTGAAGAACACCCTGGACCGCACGCCCCCGGAGCTGGCCGCCGACATCATGGACAAGGGCATCGTGCTCACCGGAGGCGGCGCGCTGCTGCAGGGCCTGGACGAGCGCCTCAAGCACGAGACCGGCATGCCCATCCACGTCGCGGAGAACCCGCTGCACTCGGTGGCCATCGGCTCCGGCAAGTGCCTGGAGGAGTTCGAGGCCCTCAAGCGGGTGCTCATCTCCTCGTCGCGGCACTGACCCTCCGCTCCCGCGGCGGGCCCGCCCACTAGGCTCCAGCAATGTCCTCGCGTCGCAGCCGAACCCTTGTCGTGGCCTTGGCCGTGGCGGCCCTCGCGCTGCTGACGCTCGACTACCGCCAGGGCGACGGCGGCATCGTGGCCGCGATGCAGCGGGGGGTGACCGCCGTGCTGGCGCCGGTGCAGGAGGGCTTGAGCGACGTCGTCCGGCCCGTCGGGGACTTCTTCGAGGCCATCGCCGAGCTCGACGACCTGCGTCAGCAGAACGCCGAGCTGGAGGCGGAGCTGCAGGATCTGCGCGAGGGCAAGTTCTCGCGCGCCGACCTCGAGCGCGAGAACACCGAGCTGCGTGCGCTGCTCGGCATGCGCGAGCGGCTGGGCTACACCACCACGGGCGCCACCGTCATCGCGCAGCCGCCCAACGCGTTCGAGTGGAGCGTGCTGATCGACGCCGGGGCCGAGCAGGGCATCGAGCCGGGCATGGCCGTGATCAACGCGGAGGGCCTGGTCGGCAAGGTCATCGACGTCACGCGCCGCAACGCGCGCGTCCAGCTGCTGACCAGCCCCAACGCCGGCTACGCGGTGCGCGTCAGCGGCACCGGCGAGGAGGGGCTGCTCACCGGGCGCGGCTCGCGGCCGTTCCAGCTGGAGGTGCTCAACCCGGAGGCGGAGATCCCCGCCGGATCGCAGGTGGTGACCCGGGTGTTCCAGGGCACCACGATCCCCGACGGCATCCCCATCGGCGAGACCGAGCAGGCGCGCGCCGGCGGCAGCCGCTTCGTCTACGTGCGGCCCTACGTGGACTTCACGCGCCTGAGCC
>DATMKC010000173.1:0-3832 GCA_035553555.1 Egibacteraceae bacterium
CGTCACCAACCGCCACTACACGGAGGTGCTGACGCCGCTGATCAAGCTCGCCGCCGACCGGGGCGAGCTGCGCGCCGACGCCGACCACGCCCAGCTCCTCGCCTACCTGCTGCTGTTGCTGCCGCACCTGGCCCTGGCGCCCTTCGGCCCGGAGCTCGACCCGGCCCTGGGCCTGTACGGCAAGGACCCCGAGCAGCTGACCGCCCCCGTCCACGGCCTGGTCGGCGCGCTGGAGCGCGCCTTCGGCCCTGTCAACCACGTCCCGGACCAGCAGCGCCCGGAAAGGACCGCGCGATGACCGCGATCGACCGCACCGACACCTACTGCGTCATCGGCGCCGGCAGCTCCGGGCTGACCGCCGCCAAGAACCTGCGCGAGCACGGCTTCGCCGTGGACGTCTACGAGCGCGAGGACGACGTGGGCGGCAACTGGAACATCGGCGCGGAGAACAGCCGCGTGTACCACTCCACCCACCTGATCTCGTCCAAGCCGTTCACCGAGTACCCCGACTTCCCCATGCCCGACGAGTTCCCCGACTACCCGCACCACAGCCAGATGCACGCCTACTTCCGCGCCTACATGCGCCACTTCGGCCTCGACGAGGTCATCCGCTTCTCCACCGAAGTGGTCTCGTGCGAGCCGGTGGACGGCGGGCGGCACTGGGACGTGACCGTGCGGCCGCGCGGCAGCAAGGGCACCCGCAAGCAGGAGGTGTTCCGCTACGCCGGGCTGGTGATCGCCAACGGCCACAACTGGTTCCCGAAGATCCCGGACTACCCCGGCGAGTTCACCGGCGAGCTCATGCACTCGGCGGCGTACAAGGACCCCGAGGTGCTGCGCGGCAAGCGCGTGCTGGTCGTCGGCGCGGGCAACACCGGCTGCGACATCGCCGTGGAGGCCGCGCAGAACGCCGCCCGCACCCTGCACTCCACCCGGCGCGGCTACTGGTACTCGCCCAAGTACAGCTACGGCAAGCCCAGCGACCAGGTCTACGACCTCATGCTGTCGCTGAAGCTGCCCAAGCCGCTGCTGCAACGGATGATGGAGCGCACGCTGAAGATGTCGCAGGGCGACATCACGCGCGTCGGCCTGCGCGAGCCCGACCACCACATCCTGGAGACGCACCCCATCGTCAACAGCCAGCTCGTCTACTACGTGGGCCACGGCGAGATCGATCCCAAGCCCGACATCGAGCGCCTGGACGGCGACGGGGTGGTGTTCACCGACGGCACGCGCGAGGAGGTCGACCTCATCGTGTGGTGCACCGGCTACCTGGTGCGCTTCCCGTTCATCGACCACGAGCATCTCAACTGGGCGGGCGACCACCCGAAGCTCTTCCAGAACGTGTTCCATCCCCGCTACGACAACCTGTTCGTGATCGGGCTGATCCAGCCCGACAGCGGCCAGTTCAAGCTGGTCCACTGGCAGTCCGTCGCCGTGGCGCGCTACCTGGAGTCCCAGCGCGCGCAACCGGCGGCCGCCGAGGCGTTCCGCCGCCACCGCGACGCCCACTTCGACGACCCGCTGTCCGGCGGCGTGCACTACAAGGACTCCACGCGCCACTACTTCGAGATCAACCACTACAGCTACCTGGAGGGCATCCAGGAGCTGCTGCACGTCATGGAGGCCGAGCGGCCGTCCAAGAGCAAGGTCATGGAGCCGATGCGCTGGGCGTTCCCGTCCTCGCCCGTGGCGCGCGAGGTGGTGACGCGCGAGCCGTCCCAGCCGGTGGACGGACGGCCGCCGCTGCTGTTCGTGCACGGCGCCGGCCACGGCGCGTGGACGTGGCGCAACTGGATGGCGGCGGCCGCCGAGCGCGGCTGGGCCTCCTGGGCGCTGAGCCTGCGCGGCCACGGCGACAGCGGCGGCCACGAGGACATCAGGCGCTGGCGCCTGCGCGACTACGAGCACGACGTGATGCAGACGATCGCGTCGATGCCGCAGCCCCCGGTGCTGGTGGGCCACTCCATGGGCGGCCTGGTGGTCCAGCGCGTGCTGGCCCGCTACCCGGCGCGCGCCGGCGTGCTGGTGGCGGCGGTGCCGCCGCGCCACGGCATCGAGACGACGCTGGCGATCGCGCGGCGCCACCCGCAGGACCTGCTGAAGGGGCTGGCCGGCGCCTCGCTGCCGTGGCGCAAGGAGTACCTGTTCACCCCCGACACACCCGACGAGGTGGCGCTGCCGGTCATGCACGCGTGCACGGACGAGTCACCGCGCGCGCAGATCGAGACGACCGGCCCGCACGGCGCCTACCCGTCCAAGGCGCCGGTGCTGGTGCTGGGCGCGGAGCGCGACGGCCTGGTGCCGCCGTCGGCCGTCATGCGCACGGCCCGCCACTACGGCACCAAGGCGCACCTGTACCGCGGCATGGGCCACGACATGATGCTGGACCCGCACTGGCGCGCGCCCCTGGACCTGATGCTCGACTGGCTGGAGAAGACGCTCAGCGCCTGACGCCGGTCAGCCGGTGGCGAAGTAGCGCACTTTGGCGGCCATCTCGGCGGAGAACGCCATGATCACCGCCAGGTAGAACATGCCGGTCGCCGCCTGGATGGAGCGCCCGCCCTCCTTGGCCAGCTTCACCACGAAGCCGCTGATGAGCGCGCACACCGCGACCAGGCCGCCGGCCAGCAGCACGCTGAAGCCCGGCACCGAGAAGTACAGCGACAGCCCGCCCGCCTCCGGCGAGGGGTTGGCCGCCGACAGCGCCGCCGTGCCGACGCCGGCGACCACGCCGGCGACGTACCACCAGGCGCTGCGCACCATCGGGTCCTTGGACAGCTTGCGCTCGACCAGGTACCAGTGGCCGAGCAGCAGCCCGTAGTTGGTGGCGCCCAGGAACACCGCGCCCAGCGCCAGCTCGAGCACCGCCAGCGCCGGGTCGTGCGGGCGTGCCAGCCCGAACAGCACCAGGGCGACCACGCCCGCCGCCGTGGCCGCAAGGCCAACCGCCCGCGACAGGCCCTGGTGGACGAACAGCAGCACCTGCCAGGCCAGCGCCAACCCCGCGAACACGGCCAGCGCCAGGACGGCGCGGTCGGTGGCGGGCGACGGCGCCGCCGTGAACTCGCCGTCGGCCAGGCGCCACGCGCCGATCGCGCTCAGCACGATCGTGGAGCCGATGAGCAGGAAGAAGCCGCGCCGCACCCTGCCCCACACGCCCCCGGCCCACAGCACCACGGCACTGCCGACAGCGGCCTCCAGCAGGATGACCGACATGACGCCGAGCGGACTGGTCACGGCAACCTCACGCAGAACTTGGGCGAACACCGGATGTGGGGTTCATACTGCCAGCGCACCGCCGAGGCACGAAAACGCCCGCGGCGCGCCGGACCACCACCGAGGGAAGCTCATGAGCGCACACGACGACGAAGGCTGCCTGCCCGGCCGCCGCTGCCGCATCACGCTGCTCGTCGGCGAGGCCGACACGGCCATCGCGATGGGCTCCGGCGACGTCCCCGTGCTGGCGAGCCCGCGCGTCGTCGCGCTGGCGGAGCAGGCCTCCGTCGAGGCGATCGCCGGCACGCTGGACGAGGGCAAGACCAGCGTCGGCGCGTGGGTGGAGCTGGAGCACAACGCCCCCAGCCGCGTGGGCGAGACGGTGACCGCCGAGGCGACGCTGCTCGGCGTGCACGGGCGCAAGCTGGAGTTCTCCGTCAGCGTGCGCAACGAGGCGGGCGAGGAGGTGGCGCACGTGCGCCACCGCCGCGTCGTCGTCACGCGCGCCAAGTTCGCCGGCTGACGCCGCGGAGCGGCGCCGGCCGGCTCAGCCGCGGCTCTGCAGGAAGCTGAGCAGGGTGCGGACGCCGAAGCCGGTGCCCCCCTTGGCGTT
>DATMKC010000174.1:0-11706 GCA_035553555.1 Egibacteraceae bacterium
GCCCACGAAGATGCGCAGGAACGCCGCGAACGCCGCACCCTTGGTCGCCGCGGCCATGAAGCCGGTGATCGGCGTGGGCGCGCCCTGGTAGACGTCCGGGGTCCACATGTGGAACGGCACCACCGCGGTCTTGAACGCGAAGCCGACCAGCAGCAGGCCCATGGCGACGATGTTCAGCGCGGTGTTCGCGTCGATCGCGCTCATCGCCCGGCCGGCCTCGGCGATGTTCGTGGTCCCCGTCGCGCCGTAGACGAGCGCGATGCCGTACAGCAGCAGCGCGCTGGAGAACGCGCCCAGGATGAAGTACTTGAGCGCCGACTCCTGCGCGTTGAGGTCGCGCTTGGCGAACGCGCACAGGATGTACAGCGCCAGCGACAGGATCTCCACGGAGATGAACACCATGAGCAGGTCCGCGCTGGACGCCAGCAACGTCATGCCGAGCGCCGCCAGCAGCAGGAGCGGGTAGTACTCGCCGCGGTGCATGCGGCGCTCCTCGGCGTAGGCGAAACCGAGGGGCACGGTCACCAGGCCCGCCAGGCACACCGTCAGGCGCGTGAACAGCGCCACGCCGTCGACGGCGAACATCCCGCCCAGCACGGTCTCCGTGCCGACCAGCTCCAGCCCTTCCGCCGTGCGCAGCGCGCCGGCGTGCAGGGCCCACTGCCACACGGTCGTGGCCAGCGCCCCGCTGAAGCCGAGACCGGCGATGATCGCGCCGAGCAGCCTGGGGCGATCCCGCCACAGCGCGGTGAGCGCGAACTGCGCGACGCCGGCAAGCGCGACCAGCGCCGGCCCGGTGACGGTGTCAAGCTGGAACCAGGCGAACGCGGCTCCCGCCACCAGCACGCCGAGCACCACGAAGGCCGTCTGCAGCCGCTGGCGCCCGGCGGTGTCCAGCATGAGCGCGAGCACCGCGGCGCCGAGCAGCACCAGCTCGGGCGTCATGGCGCCCCAGGCGATGTCGGGGGTGGCCACCGGCGTGGCCTGAGCGAGCAGGTTCACGATGCGGGCTCCTCCTGGTGCTGCTGGGGCGGCCGTTGCCCGGCGATCACGTCGTCAGCTTGCAGCTCGGCCAGGATCTGCTCCACCGTCGGGGTGACACGGTCGTACAGCGGCTTGGGGTACAGCCCGATGCCGATCATCAGCGCGACGAGCGGCACCATCACGGCGATCTCGCGCCCGTTCAGGTCCGGGAAGTCCACCGCCTTGCCCTCCACCGGGCCGTGGAACATGCGCTGGTAGGCCCACAGCAAATAGATCGCGGCCAGGATCACACCGAACGTGGACAGCACCGCCGCCCACGGGTTGGTCTGGAACGTGCCCAGCAGGATCGGGAACTCGCCGACGAAGCCGTTCAGGCCGGGCAGCGCGATCGAGCTCATGGCCGTGACCAGGAACAGCCCGCCGAAGATCGGCGCGGACTTCAGCAGCCCGGAGTACCGCGCGATCTCGCGCGTGTGGGCGCGCTCGTACAGGAAGCCGATCAGCAGGAACAGCGCGCCGGTGGACAGGCCGTGGTTGACCATCTGCACCACGGACGCCGCGCCGGCGGTGGAGTGCAGCGCGAACACGCCCAGCACCACGAAGCCGAGGTGGCTGACGGAGCTGTAGGCCACCAGCCGCTTGATGTCTTTCTGCACGATCGACACCAGCGCGCCGTACAGCACGCCCACCACGGCCAGCACGAGCATCGGCACGGCGAGGCGCTCGGTGGCGTCCGGGAACACCGGCAGGGAGAAGCGCAGGAAGCCGTAGCCGCCGATCTTCAGCATGACGGCCGCCAGGATCACCGAGCCGGCCGTGGGCGCCTCGGTGTGCGCGTCGGGCAGCCAGGTGTGCAGCGGCCACATCGGCACCTTGATCGCGAAGGCGGCGAAGAAGGCGAGGAACAGCCAGAACTGCTCGGTCCCCGACAGCTCCACCTGCCGGATCACGTCATAGTCGAACGACGTCGCCCCGGCGGCGAAGTACAGGTACAGGATGCCCACCAGCATCAGCAGGCCGCCGACCAGCGTGTACAGGAAGAACTTCAGCGCCGCGTAGTGGCGGTTGCCCGAGCCCCAGATGCCGATGAGGGCGTACATCGGCACGAGCATGACCTCGAACATCACGTAGAACAGCACCAGGTCCAGCGCCAGGAACACGCCCACCAGCGCGGCCTGCAGGATCATCAGCGAGCTGAAGAAGCCCTTGGCGCGCAGCTCGGTGTTCCACGTCGCCAGGATCACCAGCGGCTGGACGAACGCGGTCAGCGCCACCAGCAGCAGGCTCACGCCGTCCACGCCGAGCCGGTAGGTGACGCCCCACTGCGGAATCCACTGGGCGGTCTCCTCCAGCTGGAAGCCGGCCTCGCCCGCCTGGAAGCGGGCGAGCAGCACCAGCGACAGCGCGAAGGTGACGAGCGCCCCGCCCATCGCCACGGCACGGATCTGCTCGCGGCGCTCCGGGTCCAGGAACGCGATCGCCAGGCCGGTGAGCGCCGGGGCGGCGATCAGCAGGGTCAGCACGGGCAGGTTCTCCATCAGCGACATCACCCGATCCAGGCCGAGGCTGCCCACGAGCCCGCGTAGAAGAGCCCGGCGATCAGCAGCGCCCCCAGCAGCGTGGCGAGCGCGTAGCTGCGCACGTAGCCGGTCTGCGTGCGCCGCCCCAGCGTGGCCAGGCCGGCGGTGCCGCGCGCGATGCCGTTCACGGCGCCGTCGATGCCGCGGCGGTCGAACACGCTCAGCGCGTCCGACAGCATCCGGCCAGGCGTCACCAGCACCAGCTGGTACAGCTCGTCGACGTAGAACTTGTTGGTGGCGAGGCGGTGCCAGCCGGGGAAGCGCGGCGCGCCTTGCGCATCGACACGGCGGTACAGCGCCACGGCGGCGGCGATGCCGGCCACGGCCGCGACCATCGCCAGCGCGATGAGCGCCGTGTGGCCGAGCGGGTGGACCTCGCCGTGGAAGGCCACGACGGAGCCCTCCAGCCAGTGGTGCAGCCAGCCGCCCTCGGCGGAGGTGTTGAGGAGGCCGCCGCCCGCGGCGAGCACGGCCAGCACCGCCAGCACGCCGCTCATGCTCCACGGCGACTCGTGCGGGTGGATGTTGTGTCCGAAGCGCTCCGGCCCCAGGAAGATCAGCACGAACCAGCGCGTCATGTAGAAGGCGGTGAGACCCGCCACCACCAGGCCGATGACGTACACCGGCATCGCGCCCGGCGTCTCCGAGGCCGCGGCCAGGATCTCCTCCTTGGAGAAGTAGCCCGACAGCGGCGGGATGCCCGCGATCGCCAGCCAGCCGATGAGCGACGTGGCGAACGTGACCGGCATGTGCTTGCGCAGGCCGCCCATGCGCCACACGTCGGTCTCGTCGTGCAGCGCGTGCATCACCGAGCCGGCGGCCAGGAACAGCAGCGCCTTGAAGAACCCGTGCGTCAGGAGGTGGAAGACCCCGGCGGTGTAGGCGCCCACGCCCACCGCGATGAACATGTAACCGAGCTGGCTCACCGTGGAGTACGCCAGGATCTTCTTGAGGTCGCGCTGCACGCAGGCGATCAGGGCCGCGAGCAGCGCCGTGAGCGCACCCACCCAGGCGACCACCATGCCGACGTCCGGCACCGCGCTGAACAGCGGCGACATGCGCGCCACCAGGTACACCCCTGCGGTCACCATGGTGGCGGCGTGGATGAGTGCCGACACCGGCGTGGGGCCGGCCATCGCGTCCGGCAGCCAGACGTACAGCGGGATCTGCGCGCTCTTGCCGGTCGCGCCCACGAACAGCAGCAGCGCGATCGCCACGGCCGTGCCCGCCGCCAGGCCCTCGGCGGCCGGCAGCACCTGCGTGAACGACAGGGAGCCCACCGCGGAGAAGGCGAGGAACATCGCCAGCATGAAGCCGACGTCGCCCACGCGGTTGGTGACGAAGGCCTTCTTGGCCGCGCCGGCGTAGTCGCGCCGCTCGAACCAGAAGCCGATCAACAGGTAGGAGCACAGGCCCACCAGCTCCCAGCCCACGAACAGCGTGAGCATGCTCTCGCCGAGCACAAGGATCAGCATCGAGGCGGCGAACAGGTTGAGGTAGGCGAAGAAGCGGGGGTAGCGCTCGTCCCCGTGCATGTAGCCGACCGAGTAGACGTGGATCAGCGTGCCCACGCCGGTGACCAGCAGCAGCATCACGGACGCCAGCGGGTCCACCAGCAGGTTCCAGTCGACCTGCAGCGGGCCGATGTCCAACCACTGCGCCAGGTGCACCACGAAGGTGCGCTCGTGCTCCGGCTCGGCGCGCAGCGCGCCGAACACCAGCAGCGACACGGCGAAGCTCGCGCCGATGGCGGCGATGGCCACGGGCGCGGCGATCTTGCCCAGCCGCTTGCCGGCCAGCAGCAGGAAGCCCGCGCTGAGCGCGGGGATCACCGGGATGAGCCAGGCGAGCTGGATCACGGAGCCGGCGGGTGGGGTGAGCGCGTGTTCCACGGATTGCTCCCTAGGACCGCAGCGAGTGGACGTCGTCGGCGTCCACCGACGCGCGCAGGCGGAAGAGGTTGATGATCAGCGCCAGGCCCACCGTGACCTCGGCGGCGGCGACGACCATGACGAAGAACGACATGATCTGGCCGTCGAGGCCGCCGTGGATGCGCGAGAACGCCACCAGCGTCAGGTTCACGCTGTTGAGCATCAGCTCCACGCACATGAACATCACGATCAGGTTGCGGCGCACGAGCACGCCGACGAGCCCGGTCGTGAACAGCGCCGCGGCGAGGATCAGGTAGTGGCCGGCGGGGACCTTCATGGCTTCGTGATCCTTTCCGTGTCGGCCCTGTCCCCGTGCGACTCCCCAGGCGCTGGGCCGGGGCCGTCGCGGCGCGGCTCCGGCATCGCGTTGGCGGGCTGGTCGACCAGGTCCTCCGGCGCCTCGTGCTTGCGCCCGATCACCATGGCGCCGACGGCCGCCACGATGAGCAGCGCGCTGACGACCTCGAACGGCCACACGTAGCGGGTGAACAGCTGCAGGCCCACCGCGCGCACGTTGCCCTCCTCGTTGACCGCCGCCAGCCCCGCGCAGCCGCCGTCGCTCTGGGGAGCGGCGACGGGCTGGCCCTCCGCCGGCGTTTCCGTGGGGCAGGCGTCCTCGGCGGACAGGAACGGCGAGGCGACACCGGCCGCGAGCACCGCGAACAGGGCCACGCCCAGCGCGATCGCCACCGGCGCCTGGCGCGGCAGCGCTCCCCCGCCGGCCTCCTCGCGATTGATGCCCAGCAGCATGAGCACGAACAGGAACAGGACCATGATCGCGCCGGCGTAGACGATGATCTGGATCACCGCCAGGAACTGCGCCTCCAGCACCGCGTACAGCACCGCGATGGCGAAGAAGTTCACCACCAGCAGCAGCGCGGCGTGGACCGCGTTGCGCATGAACAGCATGGAGATGGCGGCGCCCAGCGCGAGCGGCGCCATGATCCAGAAGACGACGAACTCGGCCATCTCAGCCCTCTCCGTGGACCGGCTCGGACACGGTGCCGCGCGGCGCCACGGCGGGATCGTGCTGCGGCAGCTCCTCCGCGGTGCCCTGCAGCCCCCGGAAGTGCGCGAGCGGGTACTGCGCCCATGGGCCCTGGTAGTAGTCGAGGTTGCGGGCCGCGATCTCGGCCGCGCTGTGCGGCGTGTCCTTGGCGCCTTGCGGCAGCGGGGCCAACAGCTGGTCCTTGGTGTAGATCAGCGCCTCGCGGCTGTCCGCGGACAGCTCGTAGGCGCTGGTCATCGTGAGCGCGCGGGTGGGGCACGCCTCGATGCACAGGCCGCAGAGGATGCAGCGCAGGTAGTTGATCTGGTACACGGCGCCGTAGCGCTCCGCGGGCGAGAACCACGCGTCGGGCTGGTTGTCGGCGCCCTCCACGTAGATGGCGTCGGCCGGGCAGGCCCAGGCGCACAGCTCGCAGCCGACGCACTTCTCCAGGCCGTCGGGATGGCGGTTGAGCACGTGGCGCCCGTGGAAGCGCGGCTGCGGCGGCCGCTTCACCTCCGGGTACTCCGTGGTGACCACCGGCTTGAACATGGTCTTGAACGTCAGGCCGAAGCCCTTGCGCATGGCCTTGAACATCTACGCGTTCACCCCGTCCCTGTCGTCATGGGGGGCTTGGTCGTCCCAGTCGGGGTCCGGCACGGCGGGCGCGAGGTCGCGCTCGCCCCTGCCGAACAGCGGCGCCGCCAGGTACAGCGCCACGGCCACCGCGATGCCGACGCCCGCCAGCCGCAGCACGGTGTCCTGGTCGGCGGTCTGGCGCAGCACCACGGAGAAGGACGTCGCCATCGCCCACAGCAGGCCCAGCGGCAGCATGACCTTCCAGCCCAGGTCCATCAGGCGGTCGTAGCGGATGCGCGGCAGCGTGCCGCGGAGCCAGATGAACACGAACAGCAGGACGGCGACCTTGAGCAGGAAGTACCCCAGTCCCATGAGCGCCTGGACCCAGTCCGGTCCGAACGCCGGGCCGCTCGGCCCGCCCAGGAACAGCGTCACGGTCATGGCCGACACCGTGATCACGTTCATGAACTCGGCCAGGTAGAACATCGCGAACTTGGCGGCGGAGTACTCCGTGGCGAAGCCGGCGACCAGCTCGCCCTCCGCCTCGGGCAGGTCGAACGGCGGCCGCTGGGTCTCCGCCACCACGGCCACGAAGAAGATCACGAACGCCGGCGCCATCGGGATGACGTGCCAGGCGGGGATGAAGCCGAGCAGTGCGCCCTGCTGGTTCGCCACGATCTCGCTGGCCCGCAGCGAGCCGGTGTAGATGAACACCGCCGCCATGGACAGCCCCATCGCCAACTCGTAGGAGATCATCTGCGCGGTGGACCGCACGCTGCCCAGCAGCGGGTACTTGGAGCCGGACGACCAGCCGGCGAGCACGATGCCGTAGACGCCGATGGAGGACATCGCCAGGAACCACAAGAGGCCAATGTCGGGGTCCCACACCTGCAGGGCCACCTCGCGCCCGGCGACCTCGAAGGTGCCGCCGAAGGGGATCACCGCGAAGGTGAGCATGGCCACGATCGCCGACATCACCGGCGCCGCCACGTACACCACGCGGTCGACGTTGGACGGCGTGATGTCCTCCTTGAAGAACAGCTTGGCGCCGTCCGCGAGCGTCTGGAGCAGGCCGAACGGGCCTAGCCGGTTGGGGCCCGGGCGCGACTGCATGCGCGCGACCACGCGCCGCTCCGCCCAGATCATCAGGGCGGTGCCGGTGAGCCAGAGCGCGAAGGCGGCGACCGCCTTGAGCACGATGATGAGCACGTCCACGCCGTCCATCAGGCGTCTCCCTCCCGCGCCTGGCCGACCACCCAGTCACGCACGACCGGCATCGGGCCGCCCACGCGCTCGACGCCCACGGCGACGAACGGGCCGGCGGGGGCGCCGGCCAGCACGTCGGCGATGGCCGGGAGGGTGCCCAGGCCCGGCAGCACGACCGTGCCCGCGGCGACGGTGTCGCGCACGTCGGCCGGCAGCACGGCGCTGCCGTGCGCGCTGGTCACGCGCACCTGGTCGTCCTGGCCGATGCCGGCGCGGCGCGCGTCGGTCTCGTTGAGCCACACCGACGGGATCCGGCTGGTGGCCTTCAAGGCGCCGGCACCGAGCAGCATGGTCTGCTCGCCGATCAGGTAGTCCAGCGCGATCGCGCGCAGCGGGTGCGCGTCGGTCAGAGGCGATGCGCCGTCCGCCGGATCGTTGGCACTCGGTGTGAGCGAGTCCGTGCCGCGCGCACCTAGGTCCGCCGGCAGCCGGTCCAGCGCACCGCCCTGGGCGGCCATGAGCGGCGCCGCCTCGCGGCGCACGTCGTTGGGCGTCTCCCAGCCCAGGTCGGCGCCCAGCACCGTGGCGAGCTGGCGCACGATGTCCCAGTCCTCCTGCGCCAGCCCCTGCGGCAGGACGGCCTGGCGGAACGGCTGGCGGCGGCCCTCCCAGTTCGTGAAGGAGCCCACGCGCTCGTGGGAGTCGGTGGCGGGCAGGATCACGTCGGCCAGTCGCGTGGTGTCGTTGGGCAGGAGGTCCTGGACGATCACCGTGTCGACCTGGCCGAGGGCGGCGAGCGCCAGCTCGGGGTCCTCGAAGTCGCGCACCAGGTCGACGCCGACCAGGTACAGCGCCTTGAGCTCGCCGCGCGCGGCGGCCTCCAGCATTTCGCGGGTGTCCAGCCCGACCGCGGCCGGCACCGTGCCCCAGGCCTCGGCGACCGGGCCCGGCTCGGCCACGCTGCGCCCGCCCGGCAGCACGCCGGGCATCAGGCCGGCGTCCAGCGCGCCGCGCGCGTTGTTGCGCCGCGGCACCCACGCGAACGCGCCGCCGCGCGCCTTGGCCAGGGCGGCCGCCGCGGGCAGGGCGCCCGGTGAGCGCGACAGGCGCTCGCCGGCCAGCACCACCACGCCGCCGCCGCTCAGCAGGTCCGCCACGTCGGCCCAATCACCAGGCAGGTCTCCGCCGGCGTCACCGGCCAGCGCGCGCAGGACCTGCGCCTCGTCCCCGGCGGGCGTGCGCACCCAGCGCGCGGCGTAGTCGTGGCCGCTTCCCAGCACCGGGCCGACCACGACCACCCGCGCCCCGTGGTTGCGCCACGCCTTGCGGATGCGCAGGTGGAGGATGGGCACCTCCTCCTCCGCGTCCAGCCCGGCGAGCACGATCACCTTGGCGCGCTCGATGTCGTCGTAGGTCGGCCCCTCCGTGCCGCTGACGGCCGCGAGCACCGCCTGCTCGTCGGCGCTGCGCGGCGCCAGGCGGAAGTCGACGTTGTCCGTGCCAAGCACGCCGCGGGCGAAGCGCGACAGCGCGTAGGCGTCCTCGTCGGTGATGCGGGCGCCGGTGACGACGCCCACCTTCTCCCCGGCGGCGCGCAGGCCGTCGGCGGCGCGCTGGAGGGCGTAGCGCCACGGCGCCGGCTGCAGCTGCCCCAGCCCGTCGCGGACCAGCGGCTCGCGCAGGCGGTCGGGGTGGCCTACGTATTCGAAGCCGAAGCGGCCCTTGTCGCAGTTCCACGACTCGTTGACCGCCATGTTGTCGCGCGCGAGCTGGCGCTGGACCTCGCCGCGGCGCACGTCGATGCGCAGGTTGCAGCCGGCGCTGCACTGGTTGCACACGCCCGGATGGGTCTGCAGGTCGAACGGCCGGGCGTGGAAGCGGTACGTCGTCGCGGTCAGCGCGCCGACCGGGCAGATCTGCGCGACGTTGCCGGAGAAGTAGGAGTGGTACGGCTCGTCGGCGAAGATGGCCACCTGCTCCAGGGCACCGCGCTCGAACAGCTCGATGAACGGGTCGCCGGCGATCTGCTGGGAGAAGCGCGTGCAGCGGGCGCACAGCACGCAGCGCTCGCGGTCCAGCGCGATCTGCGCGGAGATCGGCACCGGCTTCACATACCGGCGCTTCTCGTCGACCATCCGGCTCTCGGACGGCCCGTGCGCCAGGGCCTGGTCCTGCAGCGGGCACTCGCCGCCCTTGTCGCACTGCGGGCAGTCCAGCGGGTGGTTGATGAGCAGGAACTCCAGCTGCGCCTCCTGCGCGTCCGCGGCGTACTCGGACGTCAGGTGCGTGCGGACGACCATGCCCTCGGTGCACGTGGTGGTGCAGGACGTGAACGGCTTGCGCTGCCCCTCGACCTCGACCATGCACTGGCGGCACGCCCCCACCGGGTCCAGCAGCGGATGGTCGCAGAAGCGCGGGATGGTGATGCCGAGCTGCTCGGCGGCGCGGATGACCAGCGTGCCCTTGGGCACGGTGATCTCCTTGCCGTCGATCGTGAGGGTGACCACGTCTGCTGGCAGGCCACTACCGCCCTGCGGGCTGCTTGAGTGGCTTCGCGCGATGTCGGTCATGCGGTCGCTCCCGACATGGAGGGCCGGTCGGTGCCGCTGTTGGACGCGACGACCCCCGCGTGGGGCTCGATGTGGTCCGGCAGGCGGCCGTGCTCGATCAGGTGCGTGAACTCGTCGCGGAAGTACCTGATGGCCGACACGATCGGGCTCGTGGCGCCGTCGCCCAGCGCGCAGAAGGTGCGGCCGAAGATCTGCTCGCAGGCGGAGTCCAGCAGGTCGATGTCCTCCGTGCGGCCGCGACCGTCGACGATGCGCTGGAGGATCTGGGCCATCCAGAACACGCCCTCGCGGCACGGGGTGCACTTGCCACAGGACTCGTGCTCGTAGAAGCGCGTCCAGTTCAGGCACGCCTCCACGACGCTGGTCCTGTCGCTGAACATCATCATGGCGCAGGTGCCCAGCAGCGAGCCGGCCGCCGCCACCGACTCGAAGTCCATCGGCACGTCGTAGTGCTCGGCGGTCAGCAGCGGCGTCGACGAGCCGCCCGGCGCCCAGAACTTCAGCGAGCGGCCGGGCAGCATGCCCTGGCAGCTCACCTCGACGATCTCGCGGGCGGTGGCGCCCATCGGCCACTCGTAGTTGCCGGGGCGCACCACCTCGCCCGACACGCAGAACAGCTTGGGGCCGGGCGACTTCTCGGTCCCCATGGAGCGGTACCACTCCACGCCGTGCTCCACGATGTGGGGCACGTTGGCGATGGTCTCGACGTTGTTGACCACCGTGGGGCAGGCGTACAGGCCGGCCACCGCCGGGAACGGCGGGCGCAGGCGCGGCTGCCCGCGCCGGCCCTCCAGGGAGTCCAGCAGCGCGGTCTCCTCGCCGCAGATGTAGGCGCCGGCGCCGAAGTGCACCGTGATCTCGAAGTCGAAGCCCGAGCCCAGGATGTCCCGGCCCAGGTAGCCGCGCGCGGTCGCCTCGGCCACGGCCTGCTCCAGGCGCATGCCGGCGAACAGGTACTCGCCGCGGATGTAGATGAAGCCGCGGTGGCTGCCCAGGGCGCGCCCGGCGATCACCATGCCCTCCAGCAGCTGGTGCGGGTCGCGCTCCATCAGCTCGCGGTCCTTGAACGTCCCGGGCTCGCCCTCGTCCGCGTTGACCACCAGGTAGATCGGCTTGCCGGTGTCGCGCGGCACGAAGCTCCACTTCACGCCGGTGGGGAAGCCGGCGCCGCCGCGGCCGCGCAGCCCTGAGTCCTTCACCATCGCCTCGATGGCGGCCGGCTCCATGCCCAGCGCGGTGCGCAGGGCGGCGTAGCCGCCGCTGCCCACGTAGCCATCCAGGGTGTGCGCGTCCTCCAGCTCGTAGCGCTGGCTCAGGACCTTGACCGGCTCAGCCATTGTCGTGCTCCCCGACCGGGCGGTCGCCCGCGTCCGCGGCGGCCTCGCGCTCCGGGTCCGTCGCCGGCACCTGGCCGCTGGGCGCGGCCGCCGCCACCACGCCGCCACCGCCGCCGCCTTGCGGGAACGCTCCCAGGCCGGCCAGCCGGTACTCGGCGGCGCGCACGCCCGGCGGGACCGGCCCGCGCGTGGGCGGCGGGATCTCGCCCGCCGCGATCCGGTCGATGAGCTCCTCGGCCTGCTCGGGCGTGAGGCACTCGTAGTTGAAGTAGTCCACCGTGACGACCGGCGCGCCCTCGCAGTTGCCCAGGCACTCGGCGTGCTCCAGCGTGAACTTGCCGTCGGCAGTGGTGCCGTTGTGACCCACGCCCAGCTTGTCTGACAGCCGCTGGTAGACGTCCTTCGCGCCGCGCACCGCGCAGGAGAAGTTCGTGCACACGCTGACCAGGTGCTCGCCCATCCGCTCGCGCTTGTACATGGTGTAGAAGGTCGCCACCGCCGCGACCTTCTACACCATGTACAAGCGCGAGC